>JBAXXZ010000361.1:0-3121 GCA_037127575.1 Bacteroidota bacterium
TCATGGTGGTATCGCCATGACCGCCAATTACCACACCATTGATATCGCTGGCAGGTGCGTTTAAAGCGTTTGATAAATAAAATTTAAAACGGGCACTATCTAAAATACCACCCATACCGATGATTCTGTTTTTAGGCAGTTTGCTGTCTTTTAATGCCAAATACGTCATCGTATCCATTGGGTTACTTACCACAATGATAATGGCTTCAGGTGAATATTTTAAAATGTTAGCGGTTACGTCTTTTACAATGCCGGCGTTAATACCAATCAATTCTTCACGCGTCATGCCCGGTTTACGAGGAATGCCGCTGGTGATCACCACCACACTGCTGCCGGCTGTTTTGCTGTAATCGCCTGTGCTGCCGCTAATGCGCGTGTTAAATCCGTTTAAGGTAGCGGTTTGCATTAAATCAGTGGCTTTGCCTTCGGCAAAATTTGGTTTAATGTCAAGGATCACTACTTCACTTGCAATTTTGTTAAGCGCAATGTATTCTGCGCAGCTGGCGCCTACATTTCCTGCACCGATAACTGAAACTTTCATATGTCTATATTTATTTTGGTTTATTTGCCATATGTTATACCCAAATCTTAATTGGCGTTTGCTTAAGCAAACTTTTTGTTAGTGGGTATTTCATATAATAATGTTTAAAGGTTAATTACTCTTGAGAGAGCAAAAGTAAAGGATTTACCAAGACAAATAAAATAAATTTTTCAGTGCCAAGGCTATTTTAGAATTGAAAAATCAATTATGAATCAACCGCGCTTCAATCAGTTTTATTTGCTAAGATTAAAGCGGATGAATTTGAGCCGCCGCGGCAAACAATTTGGCTTCCTCAAAATAATCGGCCATAAATTGTATACCCATCGGCAAACCATTGCTGTGTATGCCGCAGGGCACTGAAATAGCGGGCACACCGGCAATGTTTGCTTGCACTGTAAAAATATCTTCCAAATACATTTTAATAGGGTCGGCACTGTTTTTGCCAAACTCAAAAGCAGTACCCGGTGTTGAAGGGGTAATGATAAAATCAAAATCTTTTAAAATGGCCTTGGTTTTATCCTGAATGATTCTTCTCACTTTTTGTCCTTTGCTAAAATAAGCGTCGTAATAGCCGGCGCTTAAAACAAAAGTGCCCAACATTATTCTTCTTTTTACTTCTTTGCCAAATCCTTCGCTGCGTGATTTTTTATATGTGCTTTCCAAGTCACCTGAATTAGTGCTTCTATAACCGTAATGAATGCCGGCAAAGCGCGAAAGGTTAGAAGAAGCCTCTGCTGTTGTAATCACATAATACACGGGCACCATGAATTCTAAATAAGGAAAACTAACTGCCTCAACGGTGTGTCCTTGCGTTTTAAGAAATTCAATTTGTTTTAAAACAGCAGCTTTCACTTCAGGATCCAAACCATCGGCTTCAACGCACTCTTTTAAATAGGCGAATTTGAATTTTTTATCTGTGTTTAATAAACTTGAATATGCAGGCACTGCTTGCGACGATGAGGTATTGTCGTGGGCATCGAGCCCGCTAATGATTTCACACACCAAAGCATTGTCGGCCACGGTTTTTGTAATAGGACCAATTTGATCGAATGAAGAAGCGTAAGCGATTAAACCATAACGCGACACACGGCCATAAGTTGGTTTAAAACCTACAGTGCCCGTAAAAGAAGCGGGTTGACGAATAGAGCCGCCCGTGTCGGAACCCAAACTCACGTGACACAATCCGGCTGCTACGGCGGCTGCTGCACCTCCCGAGGAGCCACCCGGCACGCATTTTTCGTTTAAAGGATTGAGTACATTGCCAAAAGCCGAATTTTCGTTACTGCTACCCATGGCAAATTCATCACAATTTAAAAGGCCAATTATAATGGCATCTTCGGCTAATATACTATCCACAACAGAGGCAGAATAAAGCGATTCAAAGCCTTCTAAAATTTTTGAAGAGGCCGAAACTTTATGACCCTTGTAACAAATATTGTCTTTTAGTCCCACCAACACACCGGCCAATTTGCCTGCTGTACCGGCATTTATTTTTTCATCAATAGATTGGGCTTGTTTTTTAGCTGATTGCTCAAACACTTCTAAAAAAGCATTGAGTTGTTTTTTTTGTTGAATGGCTGAAATGCTTTGTTCAACAAGGGCTAAACAGGTGATTTTCTTTTGCTTTAAATCTGATTGAAGCTGTGAAATGCTTGTAAATTGATACACTTTAAAAATATTTAATAAACAACAAAAGCGTTATCCCCTAAGAATAACGCTTTAAAATAACCTTAAGATCTTATTTTTTTTCTACGCCGGAATCTTGATTGCCTTTGCTGGCATCTTTAAATTCCTTCATGCCTTGGCCCAAACCCTTCATTAATTCAGGGATTTTTTTGCCGCCAAACATTAACAACACAATAATTAAAATGATAATGATTTCAGGGGCACCGAGGCCGCCTAATAATCCAAGAATAAATGCTAAACTCATGATAACAAATTAGAGTACAAATGTACTCAATTCAATCAAGTAAGCAAATCAATCCTTATTTGTTAAAATACTAAGGTTAAACATCCTGCTATTTTAATTGTTGATTCTTGTAATTCAAAAGCTTTGAACTATATTTACTGTTCTGCAAATTTTAAAAAGATGATTAAAAAGTCCTTGATCGCATTCGTAGTAATGCTTGTTTTCCAAAACAAAGTAGCTGCCCAAAAATGGGCCGAAATGTTAAACGATACAAATGCCAATTTTTATGATATTGTAAAAGAATTCGATGCTTATTGGAAAGACAGACCTTACGAAAGAGGCAAGGGCTTTAAAGCTTTTAAAAGATGGCAATGGTTTACCGAACCACGTGTTTATCCGAGCGGCAACATGCGCTTGGCTTCGCGCGGTCACGCCTATGAAGAATATCAAAAATTTATTAAACAAAATCCGCAACAACGTTTAAACCACGGAGCCTCTGTGTCAAGCGGAACTGTGGCCAATTGGACAGCTTTAGGACCTTTCGGGTCTCCATCCAATACGGGTGCAGGCCGTGTACAAGTCATTAAAATACATCCTACTAACCCCAACATGATTTATGTGGGAACAGGCGCAGGCGGCTTTTGGATGTCGAATAATGGCGGCACAAGTTA
>JBAXXZ010000362.1:0-3116 GCA_037127575.1 Bacteroidota bacterium
CCGAATCTAATTTCAGAGATAGGTCTGGTGAAAGTTAAGGGCAAAAGATTATTCCAAGTTTGTTCGTTGTCAAACAAAACTACATTCATTTTTTCAATCTTTTTTTGGCTTTAATAATTTTGAATTCAGTACGACGGTTAAC
This sequence comes from Bacteroidota bacterium, assembly GCA_037127575.1. Lineage (GTDB taxonomy): Bacteria > Bacteroidota > Bacteroidia > B-17B0 > Aurantibacillaceae > Aurantibacillus. The sequence goes on from JBAXXZ010000362.1 coordinate 143, forward strand.
GGCATGTTCTGCATCGGTACATTGAACATTATTAAAACACTTGTTTATAATTTTTGTTTCGCCATAACCAATTGGTTTCAAACGGTCTTTGCTAATGCCTTTGTCTACTAAATAGTCAACTGCAGCTTGTGCTCTTTTTCGAGAAAGATTTAAATTGAAACCATAGCTCGATTGGGCATCGGTGTGTGCACTAATTTCTAAATCAAGTTTTGGGTTACCGTTTAAAACCTCAAAAGCTTTATCCAACACTTTTTTGGCCTCATCGGTAACATCAAATTTACCGTAGCCATAGTATATGTTTTCTACGATGGTGATACTAATCTCCATGTCGATGGTCGACTCTTCATCCTTTTCACGCTGTATACGTTCTTGTTCATCTATACGGGCCTGTTCTTTTTGTGCCAATAATTCTGCTTCTTTAATGCGTTTGGCTTCTTTGGCAGCCTCTTCCTTAATACGTTTAGTTTCTAAAGCAGCCTCTTCTTTATTTTTCTTTTCTAAGCCGGCTAATTCTTTTGCAGTTTTCTCGGCCAATTCACGTTCTTGTTTGGCTACGCGTTCAGCAGCTTTTTTAGCCGCCAATTCTCTTTCAGCTTTGGCGCGCATTTCTCGTTTTTTTGCTTCGGTCATTTTTAACCAAGGATCATCCACTGAAAATTCGCCCATGGCATTTTTATCAGCTTCTAAAATTTTGAAGGTAAACATGCCTGATTCAAGTTCAATCACACGGTATACTTTCCCTTTGTTATCGGCAATTCTAATGGTTCTTACGCCTGACATTCCAGGCGCATTTGGGTCGGCTTCAAAAATATAATTCCTTTCGGCACTTAAATTTTTAAAGCTGAATTTACCATAAGGAGAGGTAACTATTTTACGGGGATTGGTGCCGTCTTCATCCTTTACAGTTAAATGTGTATTCGCGATAGGTTTATTGTCCTGATCATATAAATAACCATAAATACCCATCACCATGCTGGCATCACCGGCGTCCATATCTGCTATTAGATTCTTGTCGGAACTTAAGATTTTAAAATCAAAATTCTCTTCTTTGTCTTTTACAATTGATTTAACCTCTTTACCTGATTTATTGGTAATGGTAATGCGAGTGCCGGGCGGTAATTGAACATCACCTTCATCAATTGACACAATGAAATTTTGATCACCGGGAATGTTTCTAAATGCAAAGGCCCCAAATTCGTTGGTGGTTGTTTCACCAATTACTTCACCGGCTTGATTTAAAATCTTCACTTTTACATTCTTCATGGCTTTAGAGGCCTTATCACCCGACATTAAAGTACCTGCAAAGGAAATATCTTCATCAGCCGCCATATCGCTAATTACATTCTTCTCTGATGATAAAATCTTGAATGCAAAATCTTCTTTTGTTTTCACATACGATTTCATTTCCTTGCCAGCACGATTGGTTAAGGTAATTTTTGTCCCATCAGGTAAATGCAAATCTTCATCATCAACTGTAACAATATAATTCTGGTCGCCTGGAATATTTTTAAAAGTGAAATTACCATTTTCATCCGTTTCGGTTTCACCCAAAACCTCACCGGCTTGGTTTTTAATTTTCACTTTCACCTTTTTCATGGCCACATTGGCTTGATCACCTGAAAATAGTTTACCCGCGAAAGAAACATCTTGCGCCTCGGTGTCAGACATTGGCACAACATCACCACTTACATTTTTGAATCCAAATTTTCCATTCGGCAATTTGGTAGCTACACCTGTAATAACAGTATCTTTTTGAGCGAGATAATATTTTTTCTTACCCACCATTTCGGCGTTAATTTCATCAACAACAGCCATGTATTTTTTCTCGCTCGATAAATTTCTGAACACAAACTGTCCTTTACTATCTGTAATGGTACTGTCAATTTTTTGACCACTTTCGTCGTATAATATAACTTTCTTTTCGGTGGCAATATCTTTTACATTTTTACTAAGGAGTACTGTGCCGCCCAATTGAAATGATTTGTCTTTGAATTTAAAGAAGTAAATATCATCCTTTCCTTTTCCGCCGGTGCGGTTTGAAGAAAAGTAACCACTTGTATCGCTTAAGAAGGTAACACCAAAATCGTCGGTACTGCTATTCAATTGAATACCTTCATTACGATTTAAAATCCATTTGTTGTCAATTTTATTGGCCGAATAAATATCCAATCCTCCAAAACCCGGGAGACCGTTTGATGAAAAATACAATTTACCGTCTTTACGAATCGACGGAAACATTTCATCACCACTGGTATTGATATCAGGACCAAGATTTACGGGTGCCCCCCAATTTACAGAATCGTTTTTTACACACATCCAAATGTCTTTTCCGCCAAAACCGCCGGGCATATCACTTGTAAAGAAAAGTGTTTTGTTATCGGTACTAATACTTGGGTGTGCAATTGAATAATCATCACTTGAAAAAGGCAGTACTTTGATGTCCTTCCAAGAGCGATTTGAACCATGTGCTGTATATATTTTTGAACGGTTTACAAAACCTTTCTTTTGTATGTTGAGTACCCTTGTAAAATAAAGAATTTTTCCGTCGCTGCTCAAGCAGGCTGGACCATCGTGGTATTCAGAACTAAGTTTATTAGATAATGTTTTTGATTTTTTTACTTTTTCGCCTTCAATTTCTGACACAAACATTTGAATGTAAGGCAAACCATCGCTGCTATTCACTTCATAATTTACAAAATCAAAACTTTCATGTTCGGCCACAAACATCAATTTATTATTGGCTACATAAGGTGAAAATTCAGCTTTATCGGTGTTAATGCTTTCGATGTTGCTCACACTGTATTCAACAGGTTTAGCCAGGTAATAATTAATTTCGGCACAAAATTTTAATGCTTTTTTTGCATATTCGTCATTAGGGGCCTTTTGTAAATAGATATTATAATATTTTGCTGCTTCTTCGTATTTGGTATTTGATTTAAGCACTTGTGCATATTTATAATACACATCATTGTTG
>JBAXXZ010000363.1:0-3108 GCA_037127575.1 Bacteroidota bacterium
ATTATAAAGTGGTGTTCCGTCCCGAATTTGCCAACCAAACTTTAAAATCGAGTGAACGTAACTTTGAAGTAAAGGCCGGGACCCCGCTTACCATTAAGCTCTAAAAAGTCGCCCGTAATTGAAGGAATTTGCTATATCTTCAATAATTCCTGATTAATTTTTTGGGCGCCCGGCAAAGACCTTGCAGGTCTTTGAGCGAGACTGTGTGTTGGCTATCGCACTACCTCGCCTGTCAAGCCACCGGCTTGCCATCGTGTTTCAAGTCTGTTTGTCCTTTGCAGTGCTTGTAAGGCTCCGGTGGCTTCCATGCGCCCCGCGAAGCTGGCTCAAAACCATTAAAGGTTTTGCCCCCTCCTCGCCCAACAAGCACTTTGCAAAGTCCTGCACATCCTTTCCACTTGAATCCCTGGCGCAAACCTTAGTACTTTAGCATGACGTTCTTTCTTGAAACTTAAAATATTTGTAATTAAAATTACACCTTATTTAATTTTCCGCTGATCCAAATCATCAATGTTTTAAATTTTTTTTATTTTAATAGGCTATACATACTTTTAGTAGATCGAATAAATAATTCTTAATCACTGTTGTCCGAAATAAATCTTGCCTTACAGTTGTGTCATGCAATCTGCATGGGTTTCAGGTTGCTTAACAGCGAGTGGTCTTAATTTTAGAAAAGGTGCACAGTAAAACTTTCAATTGAAATCGGCTAGCATTTTCAGCCGCATCACCAATTAATTTCTTACTTTCTTTTTTCTTGATAACGGCAAATGTGCATTGGCACACTTGAGCGGGGTTTAGCGGTGGACAAAAATTCAAGGCAAGGCGCGTGCCGCCGGTGCTTGAGTTTTGAAGAAAATACTTTCTCTCTTCTTTTGTATTATCACAAAAGAAACGAAAAGATAAGGCGATTGCCTACCCGCTTTTGAATTTTCATAGAAAAAATTCTCTCTTTTCTTTTGCCTTGATGCAAAAGAAACAAAAAATCAAGGCTGCCGTGAAATTTCTTGAAAACTACGGCGCCACTTTCTGATGCGCGCGAAGGTCGCGCTAGGTCGCTCAAATGCAATAGTTGGTTTAGCGACTGACCGCGCGCGAGAACGGCAGAAAGTTGCGCCTTGTTTTCTTACGAAATTTCCCGAAGGCCATTCGGATTTCAAGAACTTTAAAATTGTCATAAACTTTAAACTTAAGTTTTTTCACTTCTCATACACCCAGTTCTCAAATACAAAAAGTTTCAATCATCTCAATTCCCCGTGCGGTGGGCTTGGCACGGCGCGATGCCGAAGCGGGTGAATTGATTTTTAGTAGAAAGAAAGCAAAGGCCGCAACGCTAAAGCTTTGCGCGTTCGCTGCGGTTTCAAGTCTGCTATGAGCTTTAGCTTGTGCGCTTGCAAGCAGACTTGGTTACTTTGCTAGTCTTTCAATAAAAATCAAGAGCGGGAAGGAATTGCCGTGCCTTGTTTTCTTTTGTTTCTTTTCTTTAACAAGAAAGAAAAGAAAGATTAGGATAATTTCTACCTTCTTTCCCTTAACGCAAAAGAAGCAATCCAGAGGTAAACTCGGGAAGAAATTTCTTAAAGCCAATGGTGGCCTTGCTTATTAACTTAAAGGTTCGTAAGCGCGGTATGGAAAAATTGTCTCAGTTCTTAAAAAATGCCACTTTAAAATTATTCCTGACAGTAATTATTTTTAATTAATTCTAATAAGTTGAGAGGTGCAACCGAGGGTATTTTATTAGATTAGTGCCCGTTAATTTTGATTGATCGATGAAAAAATATACTTACACTGAAAAAAAAGATACCCGTTCAGGATTTGGCGCCGGCCTATCGGCTTTGGGTAAAACAAATCCAAATGTGGTGGCCCTTTGTGCTGACTTAACAGGCTCTTTAAAAATGGATGCTTTTCAAAAAGAACATCCTGATCGTTTTTTTCAAGTAGGCATTGCCGAAGCCAACATGATTGGCATGGCTGCAGGCTTAACCATTGGCGGTAAAATTCCGTTTACAGGTACCTTTGCCAATTTTAGCACCGGTCGTGTGTATGATCAAATTCGCCAAAGTGTTGCTTACTCAGGTAAAAATGTAAAAATATGTGCCTCGCATGCCGGCTTAACGCTAGGCGAAGACGGCGCCACGCATCAAATTTTAGAAGACATTGGATTAATGAAAATGTTGCCGCACATGACGGTGATTAATCCATGTGATTACAATCAAACCAAAGCCGCCACCATGGCCATTGCTGATTTCGATGGTCCGGTTTACTTACGTTTTGGCCGCCCTGCCGTACCAAATTTTACACCGACCGATCAAACATTTGAAATTGGTAAGGCCGTAATGTTACAAGAAGGAAAAGATGTGACCATTGTGGCAACAGGACATTTGGTGTGGAAAGCCATTGAAGCCGCTGAAGCATTGGCTGCCAAAGGTATTTCAGCCGAGGTGATTAACATACATACCATTAAACCTTTGGATAATGAAGCCATTTTAAAGTCGCTTGCAAAAACAAAATGTGTGGTAACAGCCGAAGAACACCAGCGCAACGGTGGCTTGGGCGATAGCGTTGCACAATTATTGGCCATGCATACGCCTTGTCCGCAAGAATACGTAGCCGTGAATGATTCGTTTGGCGAAAGCGGCACACCTGATGAATTAATGACCAAATATGGTTTGGATACGGTTGACATTGTGAATGCAGCCGAGAAGGTGTTGAAACGCAAGTAATTGCTTAGGCACGAATAATCTAAAGGCTTCTGAATCTTTTTGCCACTATGGAACTGCAGATAAATGCATTGAGAAATAATTACTGCGCCTTGTAACTTAGTTTGTTAATTGTGTTAAAATTCATTTTTTTACACGCAACTGGTTCAATTCACTTTTTAACTCAACAATTTTATGTTCATTACGAATTAATTTCTCGTCTTTCATCTTATCAATAGTCATTTGCTTTTCAATTTCCCTGTCACGCGCCGCAATAGTCTCATCCTTACTTTTTAAATTTTCTTTTTGAGCTTCAATCGTTTGCTCTTTGGCTAAGAGGGTTTGTTGATGAGCAATTTGTAATGCGTTTATAAGTGTTAAGTCATTCACATTGTTATGATCTGAATGATTT
>JBAXXZ010000364.1:0-3097 GCA_037127575.1 Bacteroidota bacterium
CAATCACCTTTAATTCATTTGCTTTTAAATAAATTTCATCTAAAGGTTTCATGTTTTTTTTGGCCGATAAACAAATCCAATCCCATGTTCCGCTTAAAGGATAAGCGCCCGAAGTTTCGATAAATGTTTCAATGTTTTTTTCTTTTAAACGCTGTGTGATGGTGTTTAAGTTATACATCAGGGGCTCACCACCCGTTACAACCACACTCTTGGCATTATACGTTTGAAGGTTTTCAATTATTTGATCTATTTTTGTCAAGGGATGCACATTGGCATCCCAACTTTCTTTTACATCGCACCAATGGCAGCCAACATCACAACCGCCAATGCGAATAAAATAAGCCGCTTTCCCGGTATTAAAACCTTCGCCTTGAATGGTGTAAAATTCCTCCATTAATGGAAGCACCTCACCATTGGCTAATTCGGTCGATTGTTCAGCACTTAAACTATGTAATTTATAGGTCAAAGCACAAAGTTAAGGAATGATTTGGTGATTGGATATATTATTTCCTTATACTAAACCTTTTCGAAACACAAGTGTTAGGTTTACTTAACAGAGTTCCCTTTTATTATTAGTAAATTTGCAGGGTATGAATATAGGCATGGTATGCTTTCCTACTTATGGTGGAAGCGGCGTTGTAGCAACTGAATTGGGTATAGCACTGGCAAATAAAGGCCACAAGGTGCATTTTATGTCGTATTCACAACCTTTTCGATTAAATATTTTTAATGAGAATTTGTTTTACCACGAGTTCAGTGTTAACGATTACCCATTGTTCGATTATCAACCTTACGAAAGTGTGTTGGCCAGTAAAATTGTGGATGTCGCCATTTACGAACAGTTAGATGTGTTACATGTACATTATGCCATTCCACACGCATCGGTTGCTTATACAGCACAACAAATTTTATTGTCCAAAAAAATCTGGCTGCCTTATGTCACCACCTTGCATGGTACCGATATTACTTTGGTAGGACGTGACCCTGCTTTTGAACCTGTAATTCGGTTTTCCTTAAATCACAGCAATGCGATAACTTCTGTTTCTGAAAGTTTAAAAAAAGAAACCCTTAAAACCTTTAAAATCGATAATAAGATTTCTGTGATTCCTAACTTTATCAATATTAGGGATTATGCTGTAAAGTACGATCCTTGTTTAAAACGCAAGTACGCCAGTCAAGGCGAAAAGGTAATGGTGCACATCAGTAATTTCAGAAAAGTAAAACGTGTGGAGGATGTTGTGCATGTATTTAATGAAGTTAAAAAGCAGCAAGCCTGTAAATTAATTTTAATAGGGGATGGCCCTGAAAAAGTAAATATTGAGCAATTAATCCGTCAATTAAATCTTCAACACGATGTGCTGATGATGGGTAAAGTGGTTGATCCAAAAGAAATATTAAGCATTGCCGATTTGTTTATTTTGCCTTCAGAAACCGAAAGTTTTGGTTTATCGGCCTTGGAAGCCATGGCCATGAAAGTGCCTGTAATTAGTACCAACAGCGGTGGTTTGCCTGAAGTAAACATTGAAGGCAAAACGGGCTTTTTAAGTAAAGTGGGCGATATTGGTGAAATGTCGGCGAACGCCTTAATTTTGTTGAACGACAAAAAGAAGCACGCATTATTTAGTCAACAAGCATTTGCCCAGGCCAAAAAATTTGACATCGAGAAAATACTGCCACTTTACGAAAAACAGTACAACTTATTGTTAAAGAGTGAAAGCATAAAGAATTAAAAATTGCTGCCTGTTGAAGGCGTAATGATAAAATAACATGGTAAAAATCAGCACCCATAAAATTGAAGTGTCGGTTAGTTGTGAATACTTCCCTAAGCATAGTGTGCCAAAGGAAAGCCATTATTTTTTTGTGTATTACATTGCCATTCAAAACAACAGCGAATTTGCTGTTAAATTATTAAAACGACATTGGGATATTTTTGACAGCAACGGCGAAAAACGGGTGGTGGATGGAGAAGGCGTTGTTGGCGAAACACCTGAATTGCTGCCCGGTGAAACTTTTACTTATAATAGTGGTTGTAATTTATTATCCGAAATTGGTTACATGGAAGGTTATTACACCATGATAAAACTGATTGATAGTACTGAGTTTAGAGCAGAAATTCCCCGTTTTGAATTGGTAGTGCCTGCTAAATTGAATTAACACAATAACATCTTCAAATTATTTACAATACTGTTGAATCAGTTTTAATGCCAGCTCGCTGCCCAAGCCATCGGCTTTTTCAAGATCTGTGCATGCTCCACGTTTATCTCTTATGGCCATTTTTATTGCAGCCCTGTTCACGTAGGCACTTGCATAATCAAACTTTAATTTAATGGCAAAATCCAAATCCTTTATGGCTGCTTCATAACTTTTTGTGCCGCCTTTAGCAGTTCCTCGGTAACAGTAACTCACCGGATTTCTGCCATTCATTTTAATGGCGGCATCTAAATCAACAATGGCCCCGCTGTTATCGTTTGCGTTTATTTTAGCCGCTCCACGCGAAACATAGTCTTCTTCTTGCGGTGGTATGGTATCCATATAAATATCCCAATCTTTCACCGCACCTTTAAAATCACCCACTTCAAATTTGCTTTTTGCGCGCAGTTTATAGGATTGGAAATCGATTTTGTTTTTAGGCATCATGGCGATGGCATCGTTTAATTCTTTAATGGCGTAATTGTATTCTTTCTTAGCAAAACGGATATCTGCTTTTAGTTTTATTACATCTACGTAACGCGGCCGCCATTCCAAGGCCACCTCGCAGGCTTCAAGTGCCGGCTTATAACTTTTTCCAACAAACATCAATTTTGCCCTGTAATAAAATAATTCGGCGTCTTCTAATTTGTCTTCCAAACATAAAAAGACGGCTGTGTCTAACATTTCTTTACATGCTTTATACTGGTGATTTAAGAAATAATTGATTCCTCTTAACTTGTCGGTTTCATAATTTAATGGGGCAATTTTATCGGCTTTCAGTAAATCTTTATCTGCCCCTGTGTAATCTTCCATTTTTATTTTCGCATAGGCCATTTTATTGTAAGCTTCCCAAAAATCTGATTTTTCTTTGAGTGCCGATTTAAAAGTGTGAATGGCTTCTTTGTAT
>JBAXXZ010000365.1:0-3032 GCA_037127575.1 Bacteroidota bacterium
GGAATAGATTTTGTACGAATCTCTTCAGACAAATAATCACCAATGGTGTAAGGAATTACAAAATAACCATCAGCCAAACCTTGCATTAATGCAGATGCGCCCAAACGGTTAGCCCCGTGATCACTAAAATTGGCTTCACCCAAAGCATATAAGCCCGGAACCGTTGTCATTAAATTATAATCAACCCATAATCCACCCATTGTGTAATGCACGGCAGGATAAATACGCATTGGTAATTCATAAGGATCTTCACCGGTAATTTGTTTGTACATATCAAACAAGTTGCCATATTTTTCTTTAATCACTTCTTTGCCTAAACGAATAATTTCGTCTTTACTTGGATTGTGTAGATTCAATTTATTGGCTTGAATTTTTCCGTAACGCTCGGTATTGGCTGCAAAATCTAAATACACGGCCATTTTGCTGTTACCAACACCATAACCTGCATCACAACGTTCTTTGGCTGCGCGGCTGGCAACGTCGCGTGGCACCAAGTTACCAAAGGCTGGGTAACGGCGTTCTAAATAATAATCTCTTTCTTCCTCAGGTATAGCATTCGCATTACGTGTATCGCCTGCTTTTTTAGGCACCCAAATTCTGCCATCGTTACGCAATGATTCCGACATCAAGGTTAATTTTGATTGGTGATCGCCGCTAACGGGAATACAAGTTGGGTGAATTTGTGTGTAACATGGATTGCCAAAAAAGGCCCCTTTTTTGTGAGCTTTCCATACCGCAGTTGCATTACTGCCCATGGCATTTGTAGATAAATAAAATACGTTGCCATAACCGCCGGTACACAATAAAACAGCATGGCCGAAATGTCTTTCCAATTTACCACTAACCAAATCACGCGCAATGATACCGCGGCACTTGCCATCGATATTTACGACGTCCATCATTTCGTGGCGCGCTAACAAAGTAACAGCACCCATACCAACTTGACGCTGTAAAGCACTGTATGCGCCTAATAATAATTGCTGGCCTGTTTGGCCTGCTGCGTAAAAAGTACGTTGCACTTGTGTGCCGCCAAACGAACGGTTGCTTAATGTTCCACCATATTCACGGGCAAAAGGAACGCCCTGTGCCACACATTGGTCAATGATATTTCCTGAAACTTCGGAAAGGCGGTGTACGTTAGCTTCACGCGCACGGTAATCACCCCCTTTAATGGTATCGTAAAATAAGCGGTAAACACTATCACCGTCATTTTGATAATTCTTGGCTGCATTTACACCACCTTGCGCAGCAATACTATGGGCACGACGGGGTGAATCTTGAAAACACAAGACTTTAACTTTATATCCCATTTCAGCCAATGTGGCAGCAGCTGAAGCGCCGGCTAATCCAGAGCCTACTACAATCACTTCTAAACTACGCTTGTTAGCAGGGTTCACAAGGTGCACAGTAGAACGGTATTTGGTCCACTTATTTTCAAGTGTTCCTTCAGGAATTTTTGAATTTAATTTTGGTGATGAAGCCATGTGTGAGAATATTGAATGTTAAATTAAAAATGGTGAATTATTTAATCCAGCCCATGTTCATTGCTATAGGCATTGCAGCAAAAACAACAGGGATAATAATGGAAAACCACGTGCCAACTTTTTTAATCAGCGGCGTGTATTTCTTGTGATTTAATCCCAATGTTTGAAAGGCGGATTGAAATCCGTGTAATAAATGGTATGATAAGGACACCATGGCAAATACATACAAAACCACCACCCCTAACATTTTAAAAGTTTCTTGCATCACGGCATACAAATTTTCATGGCCGTTGGCATCTTCGCCGGGTAAGCCCGTAAAACGTGACTTCACCCAAAAATGCGCCAAATGGACAATTAAAAAAATCAACAACAAGGTGCCTAACAAACCCATTGAGCGGCTATACCACTTAGAGTTAGCGGTACCGTCAATTTTGTCGTAGCCAACAGGGCGGGCTTTTTTATTTGCCACGGTTAGAACTAATGCTTGTACGATGTGCAAAATTAAACCGGCAAATAATACAAACTCACCCGCACGAATGAGCCAATTATGGGCCATAAAATCGGCACCAACATTAAATGTTAAGCCCCCGTCGTTAAAGAAAATAAGGGCGTTAACGAAACAATGAACAACTAAAAATGCGATTAAGAACAGGCCTGTAGCGCCCATAATAATTTTTTTCCCGATAGAGGAACCTAAAAAACCTGAATTTTGACTCATTGTGATATAATAATTACGTGAAATGCTAGGCAAATGTATTAAGCAAAACAATCAATACCAAGTTTTGGTTTAAATGAATGATAATTAAATTGATTTCGGGCTTTAATTAGAATGTTTATAAATAGAAGGCTTTAATGAAGAATTATTTTTTTAATCATCACTTGGTTATTAAAAAGCATCCGCAAATAATAAAAGCCTTTCGGGAAGCCCGATAAACAAAATTCGGATTCATGTTTTTCCAAAGACACCGTTAATAATTTCCTTCCAAACATATCAAAAACTTCGGCAGCACTTAGGCGCTCATCGTGGTCAATAAAAAAAGCGCCCGTGCTTGGGTTCGGATATATGATAGGCAAATCGGCAAAGTGCTCACATGAAATTACTTTTAATGGGAAAGTCTTACTTAAACCATCTATGTCAATTTGTTTTAAGCGAAAATATGCCAACTCATTGTTTATCTCCTTTAGCGAATCAAGGGCTAATGTGTAATTTCTTTTTACGCTGCTGTTACCGGCACCGGCTAATTTTCCAACTTCATAAAAATCGACCGCGTTGAATGATTTTTCAACCACATATCCGGCACAGTTTTTTTCACTCAACGTTGTCCACTTGGCCATCAATTTATCGTTTACACAAACAATATCAAAGCTTGAAAGCTCTATGGGCAAAGGGGTGCTGGCGACATTTACGCTGCCAACGGTAAAATAATCACCGTTCTGAAAATTAACGCCTGCAACACTAAATTCACTCCCCGTTAAGGTGCCGCTTACCGGACTCACGTCGTTGTCGGCAAAGCCATTACCGTTGCGATCAATTAATAATCGTAAGTC
>JBAXXZ010000366.1:0-2987 GCA_037127575.1 Bacteroidota bacterium
GCTTTGCGCATTCAAAAAACCAATCAATAAAAGGAATGAATGCAATAGGGTTTTTACTTTCATCCCTATAAAAATAAGAAAAAAAACAAAATCCTTTTAAAAACGAAGATTAATCTTTATAAATCAAGGCCACAGCATAGGCATTTACGCCTTCTCCACGGCCCACATAGCCGAGTTTTTCGTTGGTGGTGGCTTTTATCGACACCTCGTTTACCGATACACCCAAAATTGGGGCTATCGCTTCTTGCATGGCTGTAATGTGGGGATTAATTTTAGGGGCCTCCAAACTCAAGGTGGCATCAATGTTGCCAACTTTATAATTTTGCTCAGCCAACAAACGCATCACTTCTTTTAATAACACTTTGCTGTCGGCACCTCTGTATCGTTCATCGGTATTGGGAAAATGAAAACCGATGTCGCGCAAATTAGCAGCGCCCAACAAGGCATCACAAATGGCATGCAATAATACATCCGCATCGCTATGACCAACACATCCTTTTTCAAATTTTAAACGAATGCCGCCCAACCACAATTCGCGCTCTTCGCCAAGTGGATGCACATCAAAACCAAAACCTATTCTAAATTTCATTTTATTTTTTTTCTATGGCTTCAACGCCCGGTAAAGATCCTTGTTCAATGTATTCCAATAATGCACCGCCACCTGTGCTTACATAACTCACCTTATCAGCCAAATGGTATTTATTGATGGCCGCTACACTGTCGCCACCGCCAATTAAACTAAAGGCTCCTGCTTTTGTAGCATCTACAATATCATAAGCCGCTTGTTTGGTGCCCGCTTCAAATTTACTCATTTCAAATACACCCATCGGTCCGTTCCACAAAATGGTTTTCGAATTTTTAATGATGTTACCAAAAGCGGCAATTGATTTAGGACCAATATCCAAGCCCAACCAATTATCAGGAATTTGATCGATCGATACTATTTCTGTATTGGCATCGTTCGAAAAAGCATCTGCAATTACAGCATCGCTTGGCAATGCCAATTGAATGCCTTTTGCTTTGGCCATGTGAATTAAATCCAAAGCCGTTTGTAAACGATCCTCTTCACACAATGATTTACCAATATGTCCACCCATGGCTTTAATAAAAGTAAAAGCCATTCCGCCACCAATAATAATGTTATCGGCCTTATTCATTAACTGTTCGATGATTAAAATTTTATCACTCACTTTAGCGCCACCAATAATAGCGGTGAAAGGTTTTTCAGATTGATGTAATACTTTATCGATACTGGCCACTTCATTGGCCATTACATAACCAAAACATTTGTTTTCGGCTGTAAAAAACTGCGCCATCACTGCTGTTGAGGCATGTGCACGATGGGCTGTGCCAAAAGCATCATTCACATACACATCACCATGCTTGCTTAATTTTTCCGCAAAAGCGGCATCCCCTTTTTCTTCTTCTTTATAAAAGCGTAAATTTTCTAATAACAATACCTCACCGCTTTTTAATTTTGATGATTGATTAAATGCTTCATCACCAATACAATCGTTTGCAAATTGAACCGGCACATCCAAAGCTTTCGATACTGCATTCACAATGTGTTTTAAAGAATATTTATTGGTTGGCCCTTCCTTTGGACGACCCAAATGGCTCATCAACACAAGGCTGCCACCATCGTTTAATATTTTTTTAAGTGTTGCAGTAGCAGCGCTAATACGCGTTAAATCGGTGACCTCAAATTGCTCATTTAAAGGCACATTAAAATCAACGCGAACAACAGCGCGTTTATTTTTAAAATTGATGGTGTCAACTGTTTTCATAATTGAATTAAACTAAAGAAGTTAAACTAATTTTAAAAGCTTGAATGGTTTTATCTAAATCCTCATAAGAATGCGCTTCGCCCACAAAGCCAACTTCGTAGCCGCTCGGACCAAGGTACACGCCGTTTTCTAACAAACGGTGGTAAAGGCTTCGGTAATATTTCATGCTATCGGCATCAATATCCCCGGCACTTTGAATTTTTTGTTTTTCTGTAAAGGCAATCCAAAAGATGGAACCGATTTGAAACAATTTCATCAATGGAAAAGGATTCACCGCACGAATGCCGTCCAATAAATAAGCCGTCTTTTTTTCAAGTGTTTCATAAAACTGCGGCTTTAAACACTCGGTTAACTGGGCAATGCCCGCGGCCATGGCAACTGGATTACCACTCAATGTGCCGGCTTGGTAAACAGCGCCCTCGGGTGAAACACAAGCCATAATTTCTTTTGAAGCACCATAGGCACCAACAGGAAACCCACCGCCAATGATTTTTCCGTAAGTACAAATATCCGGACGAATATTAAACAAACCCGCAGCTCCAGTAAAACCAACCCTAAAACCACTAATCACCTCATCAAAAATCAACAAGCTGCCTTCTTCACTGCATATTTCGCGGAGAAATTCCAAAAATGACCGGTCTTGCAAAAGCAAACCATTGTTGGCCGGAATTGGTTCAACAATTACGCAGGCAACGTTGTTTTTATTTTGAGCAAAAGCCAGTTTTACAGCTTCAATATTGTTTAAAGGAATACTGATGGTTTCGGCCACAATGCTTTCGGGCACACCTGCACTGCTCGAATTACCAAAAGTAACCAAACCACTGCCGGCTTTTACCAATAAGGCATCTGAATGGCCATGGTAACAACCTTCGAATTTTAATATTTTATTTTTTTTGGTAAATCCCCTGGCCAAACGAATGGCACTCATTACCGCTTCGGTACCGCTGCTTACAAAACGCAGTTTTTGAATAAAAGGATTGTTTTGAAGAATGAGTTCCGCCAAATTATTTTCCAATAACGTTGGTGCACCAAATGAAGTGCCGTTTTGCATGGTGTGGTTCACAGCCGATAAAACTTTTTCATTGGCATGGCCCAAAATTAAAGGACCCCAACTGCAACAATAATCAATGAATTCGTTTCCGTCGGCATCACAAATACGGGATCCTTTTCCCTTTTGAATAAACAAAGGCGTACCACCCA
>JBAXXZ010000367.1:0-2980 GCA_037127575.1 Bacteroidota bacterium
CCGCCATTAAAATGTTGCACTTACGCAACAGTTTTAATCACTAAGAAATTTTTTGGCTTATAAATTTTGGTTCAGCAATGAGCCGAATAAATCTTTGAAACTCACACCCGAAACCAATTTGTTTTTGCTTAACAAGGAATGTTCGGCCATGCCGTGTAATACAAATTCCATCATCACATATTTTTCTGTGTCATGCAAATCAGGATGGTGTTTTTTCACCAGCTCTTCAAGACCATCCACTACCTTTAATGCCGAGCTGTAAACCTTGTCTTGTTCATGGTCTAGCAAATCCAAAATGTTGTGATTCGAAAACCAATTGATGATTTCAGCGTATTCAGAGCCTTCCTTCTTGCGTTTTAATTTAGCGGGATCAGGAAACAACTGCACAAATAAATTGCGAATGGCGATGCTGATTAAGTTTTGGGCAATTACGGCAGGACCTTCTTGTTCGCCTTCATACACCAATTCAATTTTACCATTAATGGCAGGCACTGCAGCGTATAAATCACTCATGCGTGCATAGGTGTATTTTGATCCGCTCTTTAAAAAGCGTAACTCAGCTGCACTTACCAAACATTCGTAAGCACTAATGGTTAAGCGTGCACTCACCCCACTTTTAGGGTCGACGTATTCGCTGCTGCGCGCTTCAACAGCTATTTGTTCAACCAATGTTTTCAAAACCTCGGTCACATGAATTTGTTTTTGTGCCACACTAAGTTTGGCTTGGTCGTTTGTGATTTTTAATGAATGTTCAATGGTTTTAGGATAATGCGTTAAAATTTGAGAACCAATTCTATCTTTTAAAGGCGTTACAATGCTGCCACGGTTGGTATAATCTTCAGGATTGGCCGTAAATACAAATTGCATATCGAGCGGAATTCTCACATTAAAGCCACGGATTTGCACATCACCTTCTTGCAAGATGTTGAATAATGCCACTTGCAAACGGGCTTGTAAATCGGGTAATTCGTTGATCACAAAAATAAATCGGTTGCTGCGCGGAATAATTCCATAGTGTATCACCCCTTCATCGGCCAAAGATAATTTCATGCTGGCCGCTTTGATTGGATCAACATCACCAATTAAATCGGCCACACTCACATCGGGTGTTGCTAATTTTTCGGCAAAGCGCTCATTGCGGTGTATCCAGGCAATCGGTGTTTGATCTTGCTTTTCGGCAATTAAATGTTTTGCAAATGATGAAATGGGTTGCATGGGGTCGTCGTTAAGCGGACTGCCTGCAACAACGGGAATGTATTCATCCAATAAATTCACCAATTGCCTTGCCATTTTTGTTTTGGCTTGTCCTCTTAAACCCAATAACAAAATATTGTGTGAACTTAAAATGGCTCTTTCAAGTTCAGGTATAACTGTTTCCTCATAACCGAATATACCGTCAAAAATATCTTCCTTGTTTTTTAGTTTTGCAATTAAATTGTTTCTTAACTCTTCTTTAATGCTCAGGTATTTGTAGCCACTCTTTTTTAATTCGCCGAGGGTTTTAATTGTTGGTGCTGCCATGGTTTTATGTTTTTGATTTTAACGATGATGACGCTAATGCTTATGATTTTCGTGGATAATGATGAAATTTTTCATCGCGTGATCAGTGTTCTATACTTTCTTTCTTTTTTTGTTGGTGTAATCTCTAAATATCATTTCGCCCAAACCTTTTAATCCGGTAAAATATGCTTTGCCTTGGTTGGCTTCGGTAAACTCATCAATAAAATCAATTAAAAATTGATCACGCGCCACCATAAAGGTGGTGATGTCGATTTTACTTCGTTTGCACGAGGCGGCCAACTGCAAGCATTTGTTTACAATGCGTCGGTCGAGGCCAAAACTGTTCATGTAATATTCACCGTTTTCTTTTAGGCAAGATGGTTTGCCATCGGTGATCATAAATATTTGTTTGTTGCTTGCTTTTTTCTTGCGCAATATTGATGATGCCAGCTCGAGGCCTGCCACCGTGTTGGTGTGGTAAGGCCCAACCTGTAAATAAGGCAACTCTTTTAATTCAATGGGCCATGCATCGTTGCCAAAAACAATAATGTCGAGACTGTCTTTCGGGTAATTGCGTTTAATCATTTCGGCTAAAGCCATGGCCACCATTTTAGCAGGGGTGATGCGATCCTCGCCATATAAAATCATGCTATGGCTGATATCAATCATTAACACTGTGGCTGTTTGTGTTTTAAATTCTTGCTCCGAAACCAATAAATCGTTTTCGGTTAATTTAAAATCATCTAAGCCGTGGTTAATTTGTGCTTGTTTAATCGATTCAAGCATGGCAATGCTTTGCGGGGCATCACCAAATTCATATGAGCGAAGTACATCACTTAATTCTTCACCATTTTTACCGCTGAATTTTGTTTTGTGATTACCCGGCGCACCTTTTTTCAATTTCCCAAAAATGTGCTCCAGTGCATTGTTGCGAATGGCTTGCTCTGTTTTGGCAGTAATCACCATGCCGCCTTTGCCGTCTTCTTTGTCGCTTAAATAACCCAATTTTTTTAAATCGGCGATAAAATCATCAAGGGTATAATCTTTGTTGGTGAGATCGTACTCCTTATCCAATTCTTTAAACCAATCCAATGCCTCTTGCACATCGCCACTGGTATGCGTGATGAGTTGCTTGAAGATTTTAAACAATTCTTCAAACTTCGATTTTGGATCTGGTGTATAATGTTTAAATCTGAAACCCTTCACGGCATGTGTTTTGAGGAGCCTAAATTGAGAAAAAAACGCTTAAACTAATGTTAATAAAAAGGAAATGCTTTAACGTTTTGGAATATCAACAAACTGACCGTTTAAAGTACTCAATGTGCCACCGCTAAGTGCGCAAGTAAAATTGCCGGAAATATTGGTAGAACTATTCGCTGTAATGTTCACTTGTCCCGATTTAGCTGTGTAAGTGCTTGAATTGGCAATGTAGGTCAGCGCATTACCGGTGGCGCTCGACAAGGTGTACGACCCTACTGCC
>JBAXXZ010000368.1:0-2971 GCA_037127575.1 Bacteroidota bacterium
CGATATTATTTCGGTGGATTGTGGTGTAAAGAAAAACGGCTTTTTTGGTGACCACGCCTACACATTTGCGGTGGGCGAAATAAAACCCGAGGTACAAAAACTCATTGATGTTACAAAAGAGAGCTTATATTTGGGTATAGAACAAATGGTAAGCGGTAACCGCATCGGCGACATTAGTTATGCTATTCAACAACATGCCGAAAAAAACGGTTTTTCGGTGGTGCGCGAATTGGTAGGACATGGTTTGGGCCGCAAAATGCATGAAGAGCCCGAAGTGCCGAATTACGGTAAACGCGGCGACGGTCCTAAAATTAAAGAAGGTTTGGTATTGGCCATTGAGCCAATGATTAATATGGGTGTAAAAAGTATCAAACAATTGCCTGATGGTTGGACAATTGTAACATCGGACAGAAAACCAAGTGTGCACTTTGAACATGACGTGGCTGTGATTGACGGTAAACCAAGCATTTTGAGTACTTACGAATACATTGAAGAAGCTTTGGCCCAATTAAAGTAATAACACATTAACAATCCTATTAAAATATCCTTTGCCGAATTAAGGCATATTGTAAAGCAAAAACAAAGAAGAAAGCTTTCCATCTTCAATAAACTTTTGTTATGGGTACATTATGGCATAATTGTGTGCCTATTGGTATCAATAGCGTCTAAATACATCTCCCCTGCCCTGTTTTGGCCCATTGCCTTTTTCGGATTGGCCTTCCCCTTGCTATTTATTTTAAATGTGCTGTTTATCATATACTGGTTGGCGCAATTTAAGCCGGTGCTCATTTTCGGTTTAGTGCTTTTCTTTTTGAGTTTACCAACGGCTTACAGTTATGTGCAAATAAGTTACGAAAAAGAGAAACCCAATAACAAACTATTGAAGGTTACCTCTTACAACTGCATGCTTTTTGATTTGTACAATTGGAGCAAAAACATTGAAAGCAGGGCAAAAATAGTCACCAATTTGGCGGATATTAATCCCGATATTATTTGCTTGCAAGAGTTTTATACTTCCGAAGAAAAAGGCGATCATAATAACATTGACACGGTGATTAAAACACTCAAAACAAATTATTACCATGTAGAGTTCACCACCACTTTGAGGGGCTTTGATCATTGGGGTGTGGGTACATTCAGTAAGTATCCAATCATTAATCAAGGCAAGATTATGTTTAATACCACTAGCAATAACATTTGTATTTATTCGGATATTGTGGTGAACCGTGATACATTTAGGGTGTACAATGTGCATTTACAATCCATTAGTTTTACCAAAGGCGATAACAAATTTTACAACGATGTGGTGAATGAGTCCAAGGATGCGGAAGATGAGGTAAGTCACGGTAAACACATTTTGAGCAGATTAAAACGGGCCTTTTTAAAACGGGCCGAACAGGTTGAAACCATTGCATTGCACATGAAGTTGTGTAAGTACAAAATTATTATGTGCGGTGATTTTAATGACACGGCTGCTTCATACGCATATCAAAAACTCAGCAAAAATTTAAAGGACGCTTTTATTGAGAAAGGCAAGGGCTTTGGCAGAACCTATGCAGGCAAATGGCCGCAGTTTAGAATTGATTATATTTTACATGATAAGGCCTTGCATTGTTATTCCTACAAACGCAGTACTGAAACCTTTACCGATCATTATCCCATCACGGCCTATTTTGATAACATTAATTGGAATTAGATTTTATTATATTTGAAATTAAAACTACACATGAAAAAAATCATTACTTTATTCCTCACCATTATGGTGTTGGCGAGTTGTTCTACAAAAATTTCGCTGGTTAAACGCAAGTACAGTAAGGGGTATTTTGTGAGTGTAAACAGGGCACATCACCAAAGTGAAAATACGGCGGCGGTAACGGCAAGGAATAGGAAGCTTGAGGTTAAGGTTGAGGAGGTGGTGAAGGTTGAAGCAAATGCTAAGCTTAATTCAGTGGCTGAGTTGAAGACTAAGGTTATGACTGAGAGCGCACAAGCTGAGCCCCATAATTCAGGGCACAAATTATTTGGTGCTGCATTTCACAAGAAGGCGGATTTGAAGCAGGATGTGTCCTATGCGGATGAGCTGGCGATGATGCCTTTGGCGAAAAAATCCTTTTTTGGAAAAGCAAATAAGAAAGCCGCATCAGGTGGTGATGATGCAGATATCATTACGATTATTTTATGTGTGTTTATTCCTCCATTGGCAGTGTATTTGGTGAAGAATAGCATTGAAAATAATTTTTGGTTAGATTTGGTTTTAACCCTTTTGCTATGGGTACCGGGTGTTGTTTTCGCTTTGCTTTATTGTTTTGCCGACGTGCACATTTAATTCGTACTTTTTAACATCTACGGATGTCAATATGCTGTATATTTGTAACATAACTTGAAAAATTTAAAAAAAATGAAAAAATTATTGTTAATGGCTGCTTTCGCAGGTTTGTTAGGAAGCACTATTGTTGCCAACACAAAAGGTGACGATAAAGATAAAGGCAAAAAAGAATGCAAAAAAGGTGAAAAATCTTGCGCAGGCGAGAAAAAAGAAGGCTGCGAAAAAGGTGATAAAGCGTGTTGCAAAAAGAAAGGCTCTGAGTCAAACGCTACAAAAGCTGAAGAGAAAAAGGATACTGAGAAAAAATAATTTGTTTCTCAAAATTAAAAAGCCGTTCGAATTGAACGGCTTTTTTTTTGAGTTTGAATGCTTAATTGTAAGGCAGAGCTTTGGCCCCGAACCTGTTTCGGGGGATTAAGATAGCTATCGAACAAGCGTCATTTAAAGTTTTTAAAATTGCTTAAATCCCTCAATCAAAAGTTTTTGTAACATCTTTTGCCTTAAAGCAAAAGTATCACCCAGATAATTATTAGGCTAAAGTCAATTTTAATCTATTTGGTATTTTATTTAAACAAAACAAACAATTCCGCCTTACTTTTTTCTTAGTCAAAAAAGTAAGCAAAAAGACAAGCCAAAAATATTGCT
>JBAXXZ010000369.1:0-2966 GCA_037127575.1 Bacteroidota bacterium
GATTGACCCAAAGTATATTAATCTCTCCATTCTTTTGCATTTCAATTAATCTTTCAAAATCCTGATTATGTTTTAAAAACAAACCAAGGCGCTGCAAGTGATGCCAATGCTTCAAATACAGTTCAACAACAATTGGATGCTTTAAACAACAGCATCAATGAAGTGGCCGAAATTAAGATTGACTCTTACAAAAAACTTTCAATGGCCAATACCACTGAAGTGGATTCGCTTTCAGAAAAAGTAAGCGAAAATGTGGAGATCCTGGATCAAAATCCAAAATTAAAATCCGATATCATTTCGGCCAATAACAAATTAAAGGCTTCTAAAAGGTTGTTAGCGCAAGCTGAAGCCACTGAAGACAAATCGAAAAAGGTGAGTTTATTAATAGCTGGCGTTAAAAAACAAAACGAAGCTTTACAGCAATTAATTGGTGTATCTAATTCAATGAATCCGAATGCAGCACCATTGGCTCAAAATACCAATACTTCCATTGCCAAAGAAAATTTAGAAGAACCGAACAATGAATCAAACAACCAACCGGAGGTTGCCAAACAAGAAAACAATAATGTTGTACAAGAAACAAACAATCAAACACCACAAACAGAAAATCCGCCTGCGGCAAACCAAGAACAAGGCGGTAATGACCTAGCACAAGAAAATACAGCAAACAAAACCAATAATGAAAATACTTCAGGCAATGAAGTAAAAGAAATCCCTGTTCAGGAGCCCGTTCAGGAGCCCGTTCAGGAGCCCGTTCAAAACAATACTGAAACGAATAATGTAAAAGAAGAAAATCAAACACCTGTTGCCAAACAAAACATTGAAGAATTGGTGAATGCCCCTGAATTAAAAACTGATACGAATGCAAAGCAAGTGCTTCAATATTTTAGCGACAAACCAACTGCGTTAAATAACCCAGCTGCTTCTAAAATGTTTAATGCTTCGGTGTCACAACTAAAAAAATACGAGGTTGAATTGGCGGCACTTGAAAATGGCGGTGGTAATAACGCTGCGCCGGTGGTGGTTGATATGGATAAAGCACAAGAATTAAAAAGCAATTCAGAAGCCATTACCAGAGAAAGTGATAATTTAAATATTCAATCCATTGAAACCCGCAAGGAAGCCAAAACTAAAGAAGGTGCAGAAAAAGACGATCTTTTAGCCAAAGCCACTGAACTCGAAAATCAAGCATTGGATAAAAACATTGAAGCTACTGAATCATTGCTACAATCAAATGAAATTGAAGTGCAAAATAATTCGAACATGATTGCTTCTTACTTTAAGAAATTGAAAGAGGAGAATCCAACCTTGTACAATGAATTGGAAACCAAAAACAGTGAATTGGCTACTACCCGATCACAAATTAAATCCATTCGCGATGAAGCCAATGGCATGCCTAATAAAGGCGCAAGATTTGGATCGCTTAGTAATGCTACTGAACGTGAAGCCGAATTACTGCAAAAACAAAATGAAATTATTGATGAACTTAAAAAAACCTATCCTGATTTTGTTTATAATGCGTCAAGCGACCCTGCACCTGCTGCAAATGAACCAAGCGCAGAAACAGAACAACAAAAACAACAAATTGTTGGTAAACAACAAGAAGAATTAACCAAATTAGGCAATGCACTTCGATTAGAATTTGAAACACAAAAATACAAAGTACCAAACAAATTAAGTGCTGAAGATGAACAAACCAGAACATTGGTAATGCGTTTAAATGCCGAATCAAAACGTTTGTTAGTGCAATCGGCTCAACAAAAAGATGAAAACACAAAAACCAAATATTTAAGTTTGGCCGCAAAATATGCTTCTGAATCATTACAAGAATTAAGCAAAATAATCGGTAAGCAGGAACCTTCAAATAATGACAATAATGTAGCTCAAAACACAGAGAGTGAAAATCCTCCTCCCGCTAAAAATAATTTTGAACAAGCTGTACAAGATTTAAACGCAGAAGAAGCGCGCTTAATTGCCGAGAAGAAAAATGCGGCCAAAACAAAGCCTGCAACCAAAAAACCAAAACCGGTTAAGAAACCTATTATTCAAGATGATTTTAGCGTAAAATCAAACAAACCTGAAGAAACTACCGAAACCAATGATAACGCTACCACATCAAACGCTGTAGTGCGTGTAGAAGGCTTGGAAATAAAAACAGCCAATGCTTATAGCGAAAATAAACCTATTCCAATCGATGCAAAAATCGAGGATGGTTTAATTTTCCGTGTACAAATTGGTGCTTTCAGAAATAAATTACCTAACAATACTTTTAAAGGCTTGAGTCCATTAAATGCCGAAAGCACTGCGAATGGTTTTTTCCGTTATACAGCCGGTAATTTTAATAAGTTTGAATTGGCCAATGCTGTAAAAAATGATTTGCGCAGCTTGGGTTACAGCGATGCCTTTGTGGTTGGTTTTTATAATGGTAAACGCATCCCGCTTTCAGAAGCACTCGACATATTAACCAAAGAAGGCAAAATGATTGACCGCAATGCCATGCAAACTGCCGGCATTACATTAAATGCCAATGTGCCAAGAGCAGCTGCCAATCCTGAAGTGGCACAAAACTTAGTGATTAGCAAGGCCATCGAAAAGGTAAATGGCTTAATGTACACCATTCAAATTGGTGTTTACAACAAACAAGTCACCAAGAATCAGTTGTTTAATTTACGCCCTATTTTCTCTGAAGAATTACCAAGTGGTTTATTTAGATATGCGGCAGGTATTTACAATAATGTAGATCGTTTACTGAGCGACAAATCAAAAGTAATGGATATTGGTGTTCGTGATGCCTTTGTAACCGCTTATTTAAATGGCAAACGCATTGGTTTTGGTGAAGCAAAAGACAAACAACAAAATGATTCAACAGTTAAAATGGAAACTGAAGAACCAATTATTTTCCCGGCTGCCAATGAAGTAATTGTACCTGAAACAACTGCTCCGGCAGCAACTGCTCCGGTTAATAT
>JBAXXZ010000370.1:0-2953 GCA_037127575.1 Bacteroidota bacterium
AATCAATATCCTGCTTTAATTTAGCCAGTCCATTTTCCACTTCATCCCCATAAACTGATAGATGAAACGAAGAAATGCCCGCCCGCACAGATGGATCCATATAGATTTCCGGGCGACATTTACCGGAATACAAAAATAAATCCTGCAAGTCATTAGTAACAAAAAACTTTTCTTGTCTGATATTTTCAAATCCAGCATCTAATGCGTCCTTTATTGAATGCTTTAATCCTCTTGGAAAGATAATACTTTTTATCATTTTCCTTTTTCAATCTCAACAAAAATTTTTCAAGAATACGGCAATCCTTTTTGGATTGCCGTATCTATTTTTAGTGTAATTAAGTGTGTATTATCACTTAAATAATGGCTATTTATTGAACAGTTAAATCTGCAGTCACAGTGCCTTTCTTGTCGCCAATTGTAGCATGACCACCACCCGAAGTAAAGTTTTGGCCACTTGCATTGGTGTAAACCGCAGTTACATAATAATCACCTCTAAGTAAGCCGCCAAAAGAATATGCACCGGCGTCATCTGTAACTGTGGTTGCATTATGGCTTGTACTTGCCGAAGTAGCATTAAATGTAATGTAAACGATAGCTTTGTTTACAGCAACACCGTTTAATGTTACAGTACCTTTAATTGTTGCAGCTCCGCCAAAATCGTTGGTTTTTTTGCAAGATGTTAGTCCTAATAAAAACACGATGGCTATTAGGGCAATATTTTTGATTGTTTTCATTTGAATATATTTTTTATAGTTTAAAATTGATTGATTTTTTTATTTGACATTAATAGGCATTGTTCACCATATTACAGTCGACCCTAATAGTCACCACATCATTGATTGAAGTAGAATTCACCCCGAATACAGTATTCGCATTGATATCAAATGAGCCAAACAAACCTGCTCTGTCGGTTTTTTTGCCTGTAGTAGCATTTGTTAAAGTAGATATACCAGTATAAGACATTGGCATTTGGATTGGAATTGTTACACCGCGAAAAGAGAAGGTGCCTTTTACCATATATCCGCTACCAAATTTTTCAACACTAGTACTAACAAATTTAGCTGTATCAGTAATTGCTCTTGGTGCTAATGTAAAGGCTGTTGGAGAAGTTTTAGCAGTAGTATCAAATTTAATGCCCATGTAACCCGGACCACATTTGCCATAAGCATCTCTACCTGGCTCACCTGTGTTAAAGGTTGATAATTGAACCCATGAACTAATTGTAGAGTTACCAGGATTTGCAGCATCAAATTTTACCTTGATTTCAAACATGTTAAAACGACCTGTTAATGGAGCGCCTGTTGCATAATACTTTGTTTCCCACATAACATTACTATGTGCTTTGTCTACCTTCCAAGCGCCTGCTGTTGTATAACTTGTTGGAGGATAACCGCCAATACTGGCATTAATCACATCAGTTGTTGATGTTGTGCTGCTTGCTGTTAGTTGTTCATACTTGTTGTCTTTTTTACAACTGGTTACAAATACAATGGCTGTAACACCAATTCCTAAAATGGCAGTTAACAGTTTGCTTGTTGCTTTAGTTTTCATAATTGTTATTGTTTGTTGGTTATTAATTTTTTTAGTTTTTTTAAGGTATATCATTCCTTTTCGTTTGTAAAGGTAATTCCAAGACAAAATAAGTTGTACTGACAGATGTCAGTATGCGAACTGACTCTCATCATCAGTAAATTTTTTTATCAAAACAACAGAACTGATTATCCCTCCTTAAAACCAGTCGCAGAAGGCCTTTAGTCCAAAAATCATCGTTCAGCAAATGGGTTTTTTTAAGCCAAATTTTTATTTAGTAAATACTAAAATAATTGTGTGTTTTTTTGGATGATGATAATTGAAAATTAAATTTCGGTTCAATCCAAACAAAAAAGCCAAATGGATTATACCACTTGGCTTTGTTTGCACTATTGTTAACAATAGAATTGCCTAGAATCTATTAATTGCTTAACGTTTTGCAATATTAAATCCAATCAAATACATGCCTTTTGTATAATCGTTGTGATTAAAAAAGCTATTGGTTTGTGGCACAATACTATGGTAATTCGTTAAGAATAATTGAAAGGTATGGGTTGCAGTTCCCATCTGTACACCAAAACTAACATTCGGATTCGGATTGTCGCTCATGTGCTGTGTTAATGGTTGATCGTAGTCAACAATAAAAGACAGTTTATCCGTAATTGCATAAGCCCCCATGAATGACAATGCAAAATGCGCATTATTCATTTTAGGTTTTATTGCACCATTCGAACTTACATAACCTTCAACATTGTTATACCACGACAAACTTGGCGCTACCTGAACTGAAATAGACTTGCTTATTTTTCTCGCAAAAATCAATTGGTGAAAATATGAAAGACGATCGTTATCGTTCACAAAATTGTCTTTCTTAGGCCTTGTATCAACCGACATCAGGCCGTAGTAAGTAACACTTACAGGCGATCCTCCGGTTTTACCTTGCTTAATCAGCGCATACTTCAAGTTCACATCCCACTGCATCCTTTCCTTAGTAAAACCAAAACCCAATTGTAAATTTTCAATCGGCGTGTAATTAAAGCCCAATCGAATGTTCGAAGAAGCGTAAAGGCCTAAAAAGTCAGAATAACCATTATTCACATTGCCAAAGCGATGCTGCATAATGAATTCAAAAACACCTTTAACGGGCACCATTACCGATTGATTATCGATGATTAAGTTGCCATTAAATGTTTTTTTCGCGAAATTCGATGCAGGCGCTGCAGCTGTGCTGTCTTGCGCTTTTATCGTAGAATTCAGAAGTACCAAGGCCAATAGCACACAAAGATACTTTGTTCCGTTTTTTATATATTTTATTGATTTATTTTTCATATGCTTTTTTTTTAATTGTTTTGGGCACCTTGCTTAATCCAGGCCAATACCAAATTATTTAAGTTAGAAGGATTTGCGCCGGCGGGTGGCATTG
>JBAXXZ010000371.1:0-2941 GCA_037127575.1 Bacteroidota bacterium
AAGAAAGCCACCCCGGTGCAAAAAGAAACCGGTGCCGTGGAAATTTCAGTGCCTTTTAGCACAAAAGAATTCCGTAGCGATGAAAATTATTTCCGCGCCAAACAAGTTGGTAAATCACCCGACATGGCAACAGCTAAAAAAATCGCTTATCAAAATGCCAGAGCTGAAATGGCGGCCAATATTAATGCGGTGGTAAAACGAGTAACCGATCAATACACCAACCAACGTTCGGTAGGTAATGCCCAAGAGTACGAAAACAAATTTGAAGAATTATCGCGCGAAGTGGTAAATCTTGAAATGGGTAATGTAAGCGAGATTGGCGAAAAAATATTCAAAGAAGCCGATGGATCTTATAGCTATTGGATTGCCATTGAGGCCAACAAAAAAACAATATTCGACAAGATTGACGCTAAAATTTCAAACGATGCCAAATTAAAGTTGGATTACGACAAAATGAAGTTCCAACAAATATTTGATGCCGAAATGAAAAAAATGGCCGAAGAAGGTAAATAATTCATCGCCCTCCATTCAAAGAGCATCCTTCAATAAGTGATGCTCTTTTTTTTCCTTTTATTTTGAAAACAATTAAATACATAGTTTTGGCCCTACTGTTTGCTTTGAGCGCGTGCTCAGGTGCAAGAAAGTACTTTAAAGCTGCTGAGCGCCTCGAAAAACAAGGTTTGGTAAATGATGCTGCCAATTATTATTTGGAAGCATTGCAACGTCGACCAACTTTTGTTGACGCGCGCATTAAGCTCAAAGAAGTTGGCCAAAAACATGTTTCGGCTTTGGCCTCCGATTTTTTTAGAAATTTTAATACACAGCAGTTAGAAGCATCATTAACTACCTTCGAAAATTTGCAAGATTTTTATGGTAAAGCAAAGGCAATGAATGTTGAATTGGATTTTCCAAAAACCTATGAAGATGATTATAAAACAGCAGTTGAAAGGTATTGTGCCAAAAATTATGCCAATGTATTAAGTCTAATGCACGACAAAAAGTATTCAGAAGTACCACATTACATTTCAAAAATAACAAAGTACAATGTGTCGTATAAAAAAACCCAAAGTTTTGATATTATAGCCACC
Source organism: Bacteroidota bacterium (assembly GCA_037127575.1). Classification (GTDB taxonomy): domain Bacteria; phylum Bacteroidota; class Bacteroidia; order B-17B0; family Aurantibacillaceae; genus Aurantibacillus. The sequence continues at coordinate 1,089 of JBAXXZ010000371.1, forward strand.
TGCGAACCCTTATACCAAAAGGCCATCACTTACATCGAAAATAAAAATTACGCCAATGCTTTGAATGATTTAAGCAACATTAAAAATAAAACCGACAATTACAAGGACGCCGCTTCATTATATGATTTATGTATTGCCAAACAAAACAAAACCTATATATTGTTTCAGCCGCCGGGCAACAACGATCGAAATGAACAAAACCTAGAAGAGTACCTCTTCAACAATTTTAGTCAAACCGGTTTAAATTACAACAACTTAAAATTAATCAACAATTCCCCTTTCCAAAACCCAAACGTTTTTAATACCATGTACAATAATGCCAATGTGGATTTAATTCAAGCCATACGAAAAGCCAGCGGGGCAGATTATTATTATTTGTTTGATGTAAGTAACAGAAAAGAGAATAATTCAGGCTTAAGCAAAACAACAGCCAGAGCATACAAGGAAGTGAAGACCAGAATCAATGATTCAACCGTGGTTACGGAATTTAAACCGGTGGATTATAATACTGTAAAGGCCAACCGCTCATTTGCCTACGATTTTAAATACAAAATAATTGACGCATCGAGTGGACAAATTTCTTCTACAGCGCAACAAAGCATTAAAAGCGAAGATGCCATTGAATACAACGAATTTACAAGACCATTTGAAGGAGACATCAGTAGTTTATATTCAACCAACACACCCATGAATAATGTTTTTGCGAAATTGGCAATGAACAAATGGCGCAATTCATTTACTGCAAGGAATACGCTAAAAAGCATGGACGAATTAAAAAACAACACATACAGTCAAAACATCAACCTATTCAAAAATTCATTAAATACCTTGAAATAAATTGATTCATCGCCTTGTAATATTGCTTTTTGTTTTTTTGCTCAGCGCATGTAAAACCGCCGAAGTGGCTGTAGCGCCTGCCGTGCAGGAATCGAAGCCTGCCCCCATGTGGGTAAGCGATAGGCCCAACAATGGTTTTAAGTATGTTGGCATCGGATTTGCCGATAAAAAACAAGGCAGCAATTTTCAAATGGAAGCCAAAAAAAATGCACTGTATGATTTGGCTTCTGAAATTAAAGTAAACATTTCGAGTAACTCGGTTTTATACACCGTTCAAAACAGCAATAATTTTAATGAGAGTTTTAATTCCCTCATCAAATTATCAAACACCGATAACATTGAAGGTTATGACTTAATTGATTCGTACGAAAACGACAAGCAGTATTGGGTTTATTATAGTTTGGATAAGCAGACTTATGCTGATCAAAAAGTAAAAAAGAAACAACAAATTATTTTAAAAGCATCACATTTAATCGATCTTGCTTTTCAAGATGAAAAAAACGGAGATTTTTCTGCTTCTCTTAAAAAACGCATTCAAGCATTTAGTGTGCTAAGTCCGTATTTAAATGAAGAAATCACCTTCGAGGCAAGCTTGACACACGGCATTGCCACGGTATTTGATTTAACCGGAACCATTCAACAACAACTGCAATCTATTTCAGTGTCAACCAAAAATGAATCTTACGATTTAAAACCTTATCAGCCAAGTTACAATGCTTTAACTTATCGCCTGATTCTTAAAAACAAAAGTCCCTTGATGAATTTCCCCCTTCTTATTGAAAGTGATAATGAAAAGGTAAAGGTGCAAGATAAAGCCGCTACCAATGCGCAAGGCGACATTCAAATAAAGGTGATGGAAGTGGAACCCATTAATCAATACATGTCTTTTTCTTTGAACCCCGATTTGGAAAATTTATTGGGCAACGATTCCATTTCAGCTGCCTCGATTAGTTTATTAAAACAATTTATTCAAACCAGTTCACTTAAATTACAAGCAAAGGTGAGTAACTTAAATT
>JBAXXZ010000372.1:0-2940 GCA_037127575.1 Bacteroidota bacterium
GTCATGGCAATAATGGGCAGGTTTAATTTTAATTGGTTGCGGATTAATTTACTGGTATTGTACCCGTCTAGTATGGGCATTTGAATGTCCATTAAAACAAGGTCGTAGCGGTTGTTGCTTAATTTCTTAATCGCTTCTTCGCCATTTAATGCTGAATCAACCAAAAAACCAAATTCACTTAAATATTCGAGAGCCAATTTTTGATTCAATGCATTGTCTTCAACCAATAAAATGTTTTTATCTCCTTGCGCCAATTTTTCATATTCAAATTTGGTATCTGCTTCAGTAGTTTTTGCATTTTCAAAAACTAGCGGGAAGCTTAGGTTAACAACAAATTCAGAACCAAAGCCTTCTTTGCTTTTTACATAAATTTCACCATTTTGTATTTCAATAAGATTTTTTACAATGGCCAAACCCAAACCGGTACCTCCAAATTTTCGGGTGGTTTCTTTATTGCCTTGGTTAAATCGTTCAAACACTTGATCAATCTTGTCCTTCGGAATGCCTATACCGCTGTCTTTTACCCTAAACACAATGGTCACTAAATTGTGTTCAATGTGTTTTACTTCGCAATTTAATTCAACCGAACCTTGTTGGGTAAACTTAATGGCATTGTTGATTAAGTTCACCAGAATTTGATTGAGTCGGGTTGGGTCACCAAAAATGCGTGCCGGCAACAAATTGTCTTTGTGTACAAAAAAGTCGATTTTTTTTTCTTGCGCCTTTTGATAAAACATCAACTCAATGGCGCTTAACAAGTCGTGCAGACTAAAATTTATTTTTTCAAGATGCAATTTACCTGCTTCTATTTTTGAAAAGTCGAGAATGTCGTTAATAATACTTAGCAAATTATTGCCGCTATTGGTGATGGACTTTAAATATTCACTTTGTTTTTCGTTGAGTGTTGTTTTATCCAATAATTTCGAAAAGCCCAAAATAGAATTCATTGGTGTTCTAATTTCATGGCTCATATTGGCCATAAACTGCTCCTTTGCATGGGCATTGTCTTCGGCTTGCTGCTTGGCTTTGCGCAATTCAAGCTCCAATTCGTTCCTTAAATTGATATCCCTGAATAATACCACCAAGCCGGCCAATAAAACCAACACACCAAGCATAATTTCAATAACACTTCGTGTTTGTGATGCCCTAAGATATTCAACACTGTTGTCGAGCAGCTTTTTTGTGTGAAATGATAAACTAATGTTGATTTCATCCAAGGCCATTGAAATTTCATCCAAGGTATTGCTTTCAAGTTCGTCGTTGCGACTGTTTTTAAAACCTTGAATATTTGTTTGTTGATTTAAATCTTTTAATTGACTGAGTTTTTTGTATGTAAGTTCTTTTAAATTTTCAAAATACTGTTCTTCGGAAGTGCCTTCAAAAAAGGGTTCCATCGATTTTAGATCGGTTTTAAGTTCCGATTCTTTGATTTTAAATTGTTCAATAAATTTGGCATCACCTGTAATGGTATAACCTTTTTGGTTGTTATCGAGGCTCACAATTTTGCTTTTGTAAGTTTTCATTAATTCCGAAACCTTATAGGCATTGTAAAGCTCGCCGTTGTTAATCGACATCTTATTGATGTAGTAACTCGAATTGATGGAGATAAAAACAACCAAACCAATACTTAAAAGCGAAGTGAGGCTTACAATTAGCTTGGTGTATATTTTTAATTTTAAATTCATTCTTTGCTTTTGATAATACATTATGCTTTGCTATTAGCGCCAAGCAAGTTAGCCAAAACATTTTTTAAATGCATAAAATCAATGGGTTTACTCAAAAATACATCGTATTTCACCTCAAGTTTTTTAAGAAATTCATCCGGATTTTTCACAGCCGACATCACCAATACTTTTGGAAAATTTTTGGGATAAATTTGTTTTAATTTTAAGAGGAAACCCGGGCCACTTAATTCAGGCATAAAAATATCGCAGATAATTAAATCTATGGTTTTGTTTTCCTTGATGTTTTGCAATGCTTCTTCACCGTTTTTAGCGCCTGTTACGCTATATCCCCATTCCAGCAATATTAAACCCAGCCCTGTTCTCATCAAATAATCATCTTCTATCAATAAAATATTCATACCTCAAGTATTTATAATTCATAAAATTAATGCCAACAAAGCGCTCGCATTCATTTTTTCGTTCAATGGTGTGTAAATGGGACTGAAAAGCCAAAAATAGAGGGTGGAAAAGTGTTGCTTACAGGAGGTTTAATCTTTGTAAAAGGGCTTGTTTTTGTGAATCACCAACAGGTAAGGCCGTTTGATAGACGTAAACGGTGCCTTCTTCCATGGTGTCAATTTTATCGAGTGCAACAATGTACGATCGGTGAATGCGCATGAATTTTGAGGCCGGTAATTGTTTCTCAATGGCACTTAATGTATAATGGATGGTAAATTTTTTATTCGCACAAAAAATACTCACATAATCTCCCAAAGCCTGCAGATATAAAATGTCATCTACTTTTAATTTGCTTGATTTGCCTTTCTCCTTCACGAAAAAAAAGTCTTTTTCAAAATTGACTTGATAATTGGCACTTTCGAAGGTTTCTTTGGCACGGTTAATGGCTTTTAAAAAACGTTCCTCTTTAACAGGTTTTAGAATAAAATCCACCACATTGTATTCAAAGGCTTCCAGAGCATAGTCGGGTTTAGACGTAATTAAAATAACAAGCGGGTGATTGGGCTTTGATTTTAAAAAATCAAGACCGCTTATTTTCGGCATTTCTACATCCAGTAAAATGAGGTCTACCTTTTCATGATTTAAATGATTGCTTGCCTCAATAATGTTTTCGCATTCACCAACCATGTTTAAAAAATCTAAACCTGAAACCAAATGTTTAAGAACTGTTCTTGCAATTTTATTATCATCAACAATCAAACAATTCATTTGGTTTTACAGGTCTTTTAAAGCGTTTGTAGCATCTTCCGATTGTGGA
>JBAXXZ010000373.1:0-2934 GCA_037127575.1 Bacteroidota bacterium
GCAATACAGCACCCATACTGGCAGCCATACCGGTACAAATGGTGGCCACATCTGGCTTTATGATTTGCATGGTGTCATATATCCCCAAACCTGCATAAACACTGCCTCCCGGCGAGTTCATGTAAATCTGAATATCTTTTTTGGCATCCACACTTTCTAAAAATAACAATTGGGCTTGCACTATATTGGCTACTTGGTCGTTGATACCTGTGCCTAAAAAAATAATACGGTCCATCATTAAACGTGAAAACACGTCCATTTGTGCCACATTAAGGGTTCTTTCCTCAATAATGTATGGGGTTAACGACGATTGTACACGTGAAGTATAACGATCGTATGTTAAGCTGCTAATGCCAACATGCTTGGTGGCATATTTTCTGAATTCATCTTTATCGAACATAGTTGTGTTTTTAGTAATTATCAAATGTAGTTTTTACAACAATTATATCAAACTCAATGCTAAATAATTATGAACGCTAATTTGTCATGTTTAAACAAGTTAGTTTTAAACACAACAGGTTAATGTTATTAAAAAATAAAGCAATGGAGGCCAATTTGCTCAAAAAATTAGCATCTTTATGCTTGGTATGCCTAAAGATAAATACTGCATATACAACGGGCACTTAATTAGTATTTACGAGCCTAGCATTGCTTTTAACAACAGAGCATTCAGGTATGGCGATGCCTTGTTTGAAACCATCCGCTTGTGCAACAACAAAGTGATGTTTCTTAAAGATCACTTAAACCGTTTAAAAATAGGCATGACAGTTTTGCGCATGAATTTGCCGGCCGAGTTTAATAGTGACAATATTTATGAATTTATTATCCAATTATTAAAACACAATACGCATGCACCCCATGCGCGAATTCGTTTAACTGTTTTTAGAAACGAAGGCGGTTATTATAGTCCCGAAACAAACGACATTTCATTTTTAATTGAAAGTGAAGAAATGGCGCATGCCTACGAAATTAATCAGAAAGGGTATTGGATTGATTTATTTGGTGATTTAAAAAAGCCGATTAATAAATTATCAAACATTAAAACCGCCAATGCCTTATTGTATGTAATGGCAGGTATTGCCAAACAAAGCATGAAACTCGATGAGTGTTTTATTTTAAATGAAACCGGCGCCGTTTGCGAATCCATCAGTTCGAATGTTTTTGTGGTAAAAAACGGCACGCTTTATACTCCGCCATTAACCGAAGGCTGTGTGGCAGGCATTATGCGTAAGCAAATTATGCATCTGGCGCATGAAAATAAAATCTTGGTATTTGAAAGTCCTCTATCCAACTACACAATTTTAAATGGCGATGAAGTTTTTTTATGCAATAGTGTGAATGGCGTGAATTGGGTTGGTCAATTCAGGGAGAAATTCTACACCAATAAAATGGCCGCGTTTTTTCACGAAAAATTAATGCAACTAACGGTTTAATTGATTGAGCAGTTCGGCCAATTCATAAGTTAAATTTCTGCGGCTGTATTTCTCAATTTCTTCGTTTTTTCGCAAAGTATTCTTACCATCAAAATACGCCATGATATTTTTCTCTAAACCCTTTTCATCATCAAAATCTGTTATTAAGCCGCTACCCGTTTGCAACATAATGGAGGCCAATTCACCATCTACAGGTCCAATGGCCAAAATGGGGGTGCCTGAAGCCATATATTCAAAAAACTTACCTGTTAATATGCCCTTTGCATTTTTAGTATTGTTCACCAATAATAGCAGTACGCGCGATTTTTGTTGTTCTTCCATCACCTTATCATGGTCGAGGTAATCAATTTTATTCACATAGGATGCAAGGCCCATTTCTTTTAACTGTTCTTTTACCACTATATCTACCTTACCAACCAATTTAATTTCGAGTTGTTTCTTAAATTGTTCATTGCTGTCAGCCAAATTTTTTAAAACTTTCCAAAGCATTTGTGGATTGCGGTCTTTTACCAAAGTACCAATATGTGCTATGCTAAACTTCTCATCCTTTTGCACTTGATGCTTTACCAAATCTGTTTCATCGTAACCGTTAGGAATCACTTTAAATTTATGGTCTTGCGCTATACCGCTTGCCCTTAAAATTTCCGCAAATTCATCCTTCATTGTTTTGCCGATACTCAAAACAATATCAGCCTGTTTTAACACCGCCAACTCCATTTGATGGTGCTTTTTATCTGCCCACTGACTCAACATTAATTTTTCATAAAAATCAATATTGGTCCAAGGGTCCCTAAAATCAGCAATCCACTTTAGTTGTGGAAAATGTTTTTTTAATCCCAAGGCAATTAAATGCATGCTGTGTGGCGGCCCCGAACTGATCACAAAACCAATGTTTTGCTCTTTAATACTGGCTTTTAAATGTTTGATGCTTGGTTTTATCCAGTATTTTCTAGCGTCGGGAATAAAAAAATTACCCCTAATCCATACCGAAATTTTTTCGGCAAGACCTGCTTTTTTATTTTCGCTTAAAAACGAGGCATTAATTTTATCATCCTTCTTTCTACCAATGAATCGTTTGTAAAAATGATACGGCTCCCAGATATCGGTTTTTATCACCTCTATGTCTACAGGTACTTCTTTTATTAGGCTTTCATCCACCACAGGCATTTCACCATTGTTTACGGTATAAACAATCGGTTCCCAACCAAAATCCCGCAAATATTTCACAAATTTAAGCCAACGTTGCACCCCGGCTCCCCCGCTGGGAGGCCAATAATATGTGAGAATCAGTACTTTTTTCATGGGCAGTGTAAAACTATAGGTTTGATACCATAAACACAAATAATAAATTATCTTTGCCCGAGTTATTATGACAATAAATGCAAACAAATTGTCTAATCAACACCATAATCTAAAACAATGAAACTCTCAATTGTCATACCTGCATATAATGAAGGGAAAACCATTCATCTTATTCTTGATAAAATTAAAAGTGTAAAAT
>JBAXXZ010000374.1:0-2929 GCA_037127575.1 Bacteroidota bacterium
GGTTTATCTGGCAGTCCATTTTTAATTTCCCGCCAGGTTTTTCCGCCATCGCTTGTTTTGTAAAGTCCAGAACCGTTACCACCCGAATTAAAACTAAATGGTTGGCGGCGGAATTGCCACATCGAGGCGAACATGATTTCCGGATTACTTGGATCGATGAGCAATTCAGCGCATCCTGTTTTATCATCGATGTAAAATATTTTTTCCCATGATTGTCCACCGTTGCTTGATTTATACACGCCGCGGTGTTTGCTATCGCTCCACAATGCCCCCGGTACTGCAACATAAATCACATCAGGATTGTTTGGATGGATAATAATCCTTGAAATATGCTCGGTACTATCCAGACCAATCTTTTTCCAATTATCACCACCGTCGGTACTTTTATACATTCCATCACCAATTGAAACCGAGTTACGCATGTTGCTTTCGCCCGAACCCACATAAACGATGGCGGAATTTTTTTGATTAATGGCAATAGCGCCGATTGATTGGCAGTGTTTATCAAAAACAGATTTAAATGAAGTTCCTGCATTACTCGATTTCCAAACACCGCCGCCACCAGTTCCAACATAAATGGTTTTGCCTTCATCATTTAACACGCCCTCAATTGCAGTGATGCGTCCACTCATGGTGCCCGGACCCAATTGACGTGTTTCCATGGTGCCAAACATGGCAGAATTTACAGGCGATTGCGCCAACATGTTGTAAGAAGTAAACACACTTATTAAATACAAATACTTTTTCATAAAGTTTTTTTTAAAGATTATTTAGTTGGCACAAATAATTTGTCATCTACACTAACATTCACTTCAATTTTGGTAATCCTGTTTTCGCTCCAGCCATTGGTGCTCGACATAGGCATCACGATGCCTTCAGGTAATTTTTCGTAGTTCGAGAAAAAAGTGGAGTACTCATTTTCCTGTCCATTAGATTTCACTTTCGACGTAATTTTAATTGTCATATAATTATCAGGATCAATAAAATAGGTGCTTTCTTTTTGGTTTTTATCAATCATTTTAATTTTGAAACACTCGGTACCATCCACATCTTCCATACCATAAAAATCAATGCTTTTGCCTTTTTCTTTATAGGTCAAAAAATCTTCGAGCATGTCGAGTTCTTCTACTGCCATTTTCAAATCATCTGCCGTCATGGCTTCGGCTTTTGTTTGGCCTGCCCATGGATACATGCTCCATCCGCCTTCTTTGGTAACAATGCTCCAGCCGGTCATTCCCATGAGTATAATGTCTGAACGTGTGCCTTTGTCTTTCACAGCGATGCTTTTAAACACAATTTCGGCGCCATTCGACTTCATGCTGCTTTCTGTGCGCATGCTCTTGAGTTTATTCCAATTATCTTTGCCGCCAATGGCACTAATGTGTTTGGTAATGATCTCATCTAAGTTTTGTGCATTGCCACCAATGCTGCTCATTAAAATCAATAGGCTTAAAAGCCATGCTAATTTGTTTATTTTCATAAAATAAATTTGAATGAATAAATCAATTTCTGATGATGAAATTAATTAAAAACACTTAATCATCAAGCAATTTAACCAAAAATGGTATGAGCGGTGAAATGAATGGTTTAAATCATTCACCATGATGACGTCAAAAGAACAATTAAATTGTACTTAGTCGTGTCTCAACAATAATGCCTCGAAAAACCATCTATCAATGTTACCAGACTTATTTTTTTGCGAGTAATTTGATGTCGTTTACTTCCAGAATTTTTTTCTCGTAACCCTTTAAGGCCGCATTAATCATGGCTTTTCCAAGTTCGGCTAAAGTAGAAACAAATTTAGGAAACACCAATCGTAAAAATGGGTACATCCATTGTACATATTGGTAATACTTCAAAGTATTTTTTAAACCGGGTGTTGGTTGCATGTAACCCGGACGAAACATATACGCTTCGAGAAACATTTTCATTAAATCATTTTCCGTTTTTCCTTTCACGCGTGCCCACATGCTTCTGCCTTTTTCGCTGCTGTCGGTGGCTGCGCCTGAAATATAACAGAAACACAAATCTGAATTATATTTCGATAAAGTTTTTGCGAAATGCATGGTGAGTGTATATGTCATTTTACGGTAATCGGTTTCATTCATACCAACCGATGATACACCGAGACAAAAGAAACAAGCATCAAATCCACTTAATTTATCTTCAATGGCTGATAAATCAAAAAAATTCTCATGCACAATTTCAGTTAACTTATCATGTTTTATGCCGCTTGGTCTTCGCACCACAATAGTCAATGCTTCAATTTTTGGGTGCAATAAACATTCATGCAAAACTCCTTCACCTACCATGCCGGTGGCACCTGCTAATATTACTTTCATATTCATTAATTTAAAACGCCAAACTTTCCTGAATTAAATTCCTCAAAAGCGGTATTTAATTCTTCCTTTGTATTCATTACAAATGGTCCATATTGGGCAATGGGCTCCAATATAGGGATTCCGCTCATCAACAAGATTGTGCAATTGTCAATGGCCTTTATTTCGATGCCTTCACCTTCACGGGCAAATAACACAAATTCATGTTGCATCGTTCTTTTACCATTTATTTCAGCGGCACCTTCAATCAATAACATGCCGCAATTATGTTCCGAAGACACATCGAAAGTGAGTGTGGCAGCTTCTTGCAATCGAATATCAAATAAATTAATCTCTGTATAAGTATTTGCGGCACCTTTCACACCATTAAAATTCCCGGCAATGATGTTTACGCTTCCTTTACCATCTTGTAATTTAAATTGCCCCATGTCTTTAACTTCAATGGCTTGGTAGTGTGGCTCAACCAATTTATCCTTTTTGGGTAAATTCACCCATAATTGCACCATTTCGAAAGGACCACCTTTTTTCGAGAATTCTTTTTCATGGTATTCTTTATGTAAAATTCCTGCGCCGGCGGTCATCCATTGCAC
>JBAXXZ010000375.1:0-2928 GCA_037127575.1 Bacteroidota bacterium
GGGTAATACCCGCCGAAAGCGGTGAATTGGCCAGCGGTTTAAACGGTGAAGGCCGTATGGCTGAACCTGAAAATATTGTACATTTTATTAAAGAGGTGTTGGTGCAAGGTTTGCCTTTTGCGGGTAAAAAGATATTAATCACAGCAGGACCAACCTATGAAGCCATTGATCCGGTTCGTTTTATTGGAAATAGAAGCAGCGGTAAAATGGGATTAGCTTTGGCTGAAACATTGGCGGAGCAAGGGGCAGAGGTATGTGTGGTGCTGGGTCCTTCGGCAGTGGGCACTTCGAACAAAACGATTGAATTAATACATGTAGAAAGTGCGGATGAGATGTATGCGGCAGTGATGTTGCGTTACAAGGAACAAGATGTGGTGATATGCAGTGCCGCGGTGGCCGATTATAAGCCTTTGCAAGCGGCTGAATCTAAAATAAAGAAAAAGGCCGATACAATTGATTTGGCTTTGACCAAGAACCCTGATATTTTGGCCAAGTTGGGTGAATTAAAAAAAGGACAGTTTTTAGTGGGTTTTGCCTTGGAAACAGAGAACTTGCTTGAAAATGCGGTTCAGAAATTAAAAAATAAAAATTTGGATTTGATTGTGGCCAATGCAGCCAATGAGCCCGGTGTAGGCTTTGGGCATGATACCAATGCCGTTTCGGTGATTGATACACACAATAATGTTTTTAAATTTGAGTTAAAATCAAAGGTGGCCATTGCAAATGACATTGTAAATTTACTGGCCTTAAAATTAAAAGAACGTGATGCTTGATATTGCATGGTTTAGCTGCCTAATTAGAACTAAGAATAAATGAAAGGACTGTTTTATAGCATTTTGTGTTTTCTGCTTTTGCAGCAGGGGACTGCTTTTGCCCAGGAGTTAAACTGTAACATTGAAATCAATTTTTCGCAAATTCAAGGATCGGTGAACAAGCAGATTTTTGATGAAATGAAAAAGTCGATTTACGAATTTGTGAATAATAATAAGTGGGCAACCGAAACCTATTTGCCAAACGAAAAGATCGATTGTTCTTTTTTAATTATATTGAAGGAGAGTCCGGCGCAGGATAATTATTCGGGCAGCATTCAGGTTATTTGTGAAAGGCCTGTTTACAAAAGCGGTTACCGCTCGCAGATATTGAATGTGGAGGACGATAATTTTATTTTTAAGTACCAACAATTTTCGCAGTTGGAATTTAACATCAATACTTTTCAAAGTAATTTGACCTCAGTTTTGGCCTATTATGTGTATGTGATTTTGGCTACCGACAACGACAGCTTTGCACCATTGGGTGGCACGGCCTACTGGCAAAAGGCGCAACAAATAGTGAACAACGCCAATTCGCAGGCCAATCCTGATGCGGGATGGAAGAGTTCGACAACAGGGCAACGCAACCGTTATTGGTTAACAGAAAACACCTTGCAGCCGGTTTTTAAGGGCATTCGTGATTGTATGTATGATTATTGTCGAAATGGCTTGGATAAGATGAATGAAGGGCCGGATGAGGCCCGTGCCAGCATCTTAAAGTCATTGGATTTATTAAAACCGGTTTACACTTCTCGCCCTGCTTCGTTTAACATGCAGGTGTTTTTTAATGCCAAGCGCGATGAGATCATTAATATTTTTAAAGGGGCCACGCCTGAAGAAAAAACGAAGGTGATGGAAACCCTATCAACGGTAGACCCTGCGGGTACGACCAAATATCAAAAAATTACAGGCGGCTAAATTGCTGCTGTAATAAAATCAAAAAAAAATAGTTTAGAATCCTGTACCGAAACTCATCATTGGTTCACGTTCCATTGGTTGAATGGTAATAACAGGAACATTGCTGATATCGACAATTTTTTGGGCATCGGTGCCTTTAAAAAACTCACCAACACTTAGGGAAGGTTTGTTCATGATCATGATTAAATCGGCTTCAATTTTATTGGCGTATTCAACCACTGTGGTGGCGATATCTTTGGTGGAAATAGATTTATTGGTACAAGAAATGCCTTTGTTTTTGATAAACACTTTTACTTGGTAGGTGTAGGCCAATAATTCGTTTTCGTATGCTTGGTCGGTTTCATCGAATAAGCCCAAAATACGGATGCTGGCGCCGAAGTATTTGGCAATTTGAATGGCCACATCTACCTTTTCGCGACTTTCGGGCGATAAATCGATGGGTAATAAAATGTTTTCGCAACCGTCGTTGTGCTGTTGGCCGCGGATGGTGATGACAGGGCAAGGCGCTTTACGCACAAATTTACTGGCACTGGTGCCAATAATGTGTTTAAAGTCCATATGGCTTTCGAGACCGGCAATAATAAGGGTGGCGTTACGTTCGATGGCAATTTTATCTGTTAATTCATAAATATTGCCTTTTTTATTCACGAAATCGGTTGGTACACCGCTTTCCTTTTCGGTTTGGGCGCACAATTTGGCAAGCGCCTCATTGCTATCGGTTTCGCTTTTCTCGTAAACATGTAACAAAAGAATTTTTGAATGTGTGTATTTAGCCAAGTTATACGACTGCTTGATAGCCAAAAGCGATTGTTTGGTGAAATCAATGGGGATCAGTATTAAGCCTCTTTCTTTTATTTGCATAGTTGTGAACTGGATTACAAAATTACCATTTATAAATATAAGAAATATGATTTAAGGCATTTTTTTTGTAAAATCAGATTAATTACCGATATTTGCGGCCTTAATTTAAAAAACAAATACAATGGCAGTAAAGATTAGACTACAAAGACATGGTAAGAAGGATTCAGCCTTTTATCATTTGGTAGTAGCGGATGGTCGTGCACCTCGTGATGGAAAATTCATTGAAAAATTAGGCGTTTACAACCCTAACACCAATCCCGCCACTATTGACATTAACTTCGATTCAACTTTGAATTGGTTAATGAAAGGCGCTCAACCAACTGATACCGCTCGTGCGATT
>JBAXXZ010000376.1:0-2920 GCA_037127575.1 Bacteroidota bacterium
GCAAAATGGCAATGGTACATAAACGGATGGGTGTCGTCGGCATAATCATCAAACTTGGCCACAAATGACACCGATTCTCCGTTTGGCACATACATCACGTCCTTCCAACCCGACTCATGCGAGCCTACTGCAGTCGCGCTGCCGTTGCGTTCAACAATTTTAAATTCCACATCGTGAATATGAAAAGCGTGACCAAATACGTTGTTGTTTTTGATGGTCCATTTCTCAACTGAGTTTAAAGGAATGGTTTTGTTAATCGTATTAAACGCGAAGGCGGTGTTGTCGAATCGAAATGGCACAGAACCCGGACCGGGATTGCCGTCGGTAATACTAACGGTTCTCGAAATGGTGGCATCGGCTGCAGTCCAATAGGTATTGTTTAACAATGTGCTTGGTAAAGCGGTAATGGCATTGGGTGTAGAGGAAATTACATTGATGTGCAATAAATTAAAGGTTGTGTTATTCAGCAAGCTGCCAAACTGCCCGGTAGTGGCGGGTTCTCCGCCCGGAAAGCCAAAAGATTGTCCGCCATTATAGGCCTTTAAATCAACACTAGTACCTATTTGATCGTTTGATAAATTCACTAAAATCTCAACACGTTCACCCACCATTAATTTTACACGTGTAACACTTACGGGTGCATTTAATATACCGCCATCATTACCAATGATATAAAAAGTTCGGTTATCACTAAAACCAATATCATAACCACGCTCAATTTCTGCATTTAAAATTCGTAATCGTACATATTGTTTTGGCAAAGAAATTTGCGCACTTGGCGTACCGTTACTAAGCATATAATCGCCATAAGCAACGGTTGTAAATGAAAATTGGTTGGAAGCATCATAACGGCGACTGGTTAAAACAATAGGTATGTCATCTACGCCATAGGTCCGCGGTAAGGCCAAGGCGCGTTCTGCAGCATCTCTAATAATGATAAATCCCCCCAAACCTTTGGTCAATTGTTCATTGGTCATCATGTGCAAATGCGGATGGTACCATAAAGTAGAGGCTTGGTTTTTTACTGTCCAATAGGGTTGCCAAGTAGTACCCGGAGGAATAATTTGATGCGGTCCGCCATCCATAACAGCCGGCAAATGCATGCCATGCCAGTGAATGGTGGTTGAATCATTTAATTTATTCTTCACATTAAAACTCACATTGGCGCCCTTGTACATGATGAGCGTTGGCCCCCAAAATTTGTTTTGGTTGATGCCACCTGTAATTGTTTGATTGCCCGAACGCATTTGCGCCATGGTGTCTTTTAAGGTGAGGTTAAAAGTAGTCCCCGAAATAGTATCAGGTATTGTCATGGTGTTGTATGTTTGCGCCTTAAGGCCGGTGCTTAAAATAAAACACGCACTTAGACTAATAAAAATAGACTTTGTCATAAGTTAAATTAAAGAATTAGCGATAAAATTTTCTCTGCTTTATTTTTCAAGCAGAATTTTTTTGGTAACAAGCTCAGAACCGCTATGAACACGCACAAAATAGATGCCTTGGTATAAAGTGCGACTATCGAAATAAGCCAAAGTGCTACCTTGGTACAATGTTACTTTTTGAATGACCTTGCCATTTACATCACATAGATCAATCATCACATCTTTTTTGTTAATGTCGTTTAATTGCACTGCTACCATGTCGTTGGCAGGAATTGAGAATACCAGTACGTCTTCACTTTTTAGCTTCAGTGTATTTAAGCCAGTGCTGCCATTGGCAACAGTATAAGTACTCACTGTTTCAGTGATGCTTGTTACTTTTGTTGCCACATTTGAGCCGTAAAAATAGGGTCCAACCGCATAAGGGTAAGCCGAGTTCCAATTGGCGTCAACCGTTGCAAAGTAACAGTAAATGCCGTTTGGGTATTCGGGTGTAACACAAAATCGACCGTTATGATCATCCAAATAATCCGGTGTGGCCGAACTTGTGGCATTGTATTGGTAATCTTCTCTGAAATAACCGATGGGGTAAGTGCTGTTTACTGGCGGACCTGAAGTAACCGTGTTGCCTGTATAATAAGTTGTTCTGGTGGTGATGTTACGTTTGCTATAACCCGATTTCATGCGGGTAATGCCGCCTGTGCCATTGGTGTTTTTGTAAGCATAGGCACCATAAATAGGAAATCCATCAGCTGCAAAACCAATCAGTGGAGAATGTTTTGTGCTGTCAATTACGTACAATCCATCAGCATTATACACAGTGCAAATGGTTGAGATTACGACAATATCTAATTTAAATGCACTGGGATTTTGGTGGTGATGGTAATTCCCCATGGCCGGATGTCCTTTGGCACAATCAAATCCCAAACGTTCTCCAACAACGGCATCACGGTTCCAAACATTGTCGCCTTGTCCGCCATAAGGACCGCCTTTTAAGGTGCTGGTTGAATTTTGCCACGACACGCCATCGCGGTAATCGAACAGCGCAACGCCATTAATGAATTGACCGATGTTGCCGCCTGTAGTAGACATCGGTGTAGCTGTGTTTTGAACTGGATTTAATGGCATTTTAAAAATGGCATTTTGTGCACTCGCCAATGACGGGTTGCCATCTAAAAATGGACCGGTAATATAGGATGGAATGCCTTGTGTGGTAATGTATACATTGTTGCTAGAATATTGTACTTTTTGCACATTGGCTATAACAGCATCACTAATGGCTGTTGGATTGCCATTTACATAATGCCTCCCTGTGGTTACTGTGTTTTGCAACCAAGCAGTAATGGCAGGATTAGTTTGTGCATACATCTGAACTTGGCCTAAACATATAATTGTAAAGATGGCCTTCAGTAAATTAAAATTGTTTTTCATCGTCATAGTTTTGGATAAAAATAGTTTTATATGCCTATAATTAAAATAAAAATCGGCTAATGTTATCATGAAAAGGGTTAATGCTTTTTTTGTTTAAGCTATATCAATTC
>JBAXXZ010000377.1:0-2918 GCA_037127575.1 Bacteroidota bacterium
TGCGGCGGGCAAATAAGAAATGGTACCATAAGCCGATTTTTTGTATTTGCTACCTTCGGTATGCATAATAGAGTACTTAGCTGGCAATTCGGTGCTGTAAACCGATTTAATGCCTTTGTAAATGTTCATGTAACGCAAACGTTTACGCACATATTGGGCCATAGGACAAATGTTGGTTTGCGAAATGTCAACCACCTGTATTTTGGTGGGATCCATTTTGCCGCCGGCACCCATGCTTGATATAATGCGTTGATTGTTGTAATAAGCGGTTTGCAGGAGATATAGTTTTGGCGAAATACTATCAATGGCATCAATTACATAAGAGAATTTTTGGGCCATAAACAATTTCATGTCATCCGGATTTTTAAACTTTTCAATCACATCCAATTGAATGTCGGGATTAATCAATTTTAAACGTTCGCCCATCAACACCGCCTTGTTTTGGCCATGCGTGCTGGTTAAGGCTTGTAATTGGCGGTTGCGGTTGGTTGGATCAACAGTATCCCCATCAATAATGGTCATTTTACCAACACCGCTTCTGCCAATGGCTTCGGCTGCGTATGAACCAACACCGCCCAATCCAACAATTAAAACATGTGCGTTGTTCAATTTTTCCAAACCCTTTTGACCAATCAAAAGCGCTGTGCGTTCCATCCAAGCAGTGTCCATTTGTTGATTTGTGTTATGCTATTTTTAATTTAAATACCTGTTCAAAGTTATGTTGCAATTGCAATTGCAAAAATTCTTCCTCAATGCCCAATAGATCAGCGGCTTTTTTGTAAACGTATTTAATGGATAAATCCGCATCATCCGTTTCTAAAAAGAATTGTTTTCTTCCCACTGTTTTAATGGCTCTGGAGGCATTGGATTCGTAGTTCAATAAGGCTTTTCCAAATGAAAAATAATAACCATGGTCTACCATTACACGGGCAATGTTTTCGTTGTTATTAAAGCCATGTATCACAACCGGTACATTGTTATCGCTTAGATTTAAACAATTGATTAATTCATTAAAGGCCTTTACACAGTGAATAATAAGGGGCTTCTTCACCCGGTTGGCAATTTTTATTTGGGCTTCAAAAGCTTGAATTTGCAAATTAAAATCTACCGTACTCAATTTATCCAAACCACACTCACCAATGGCCAAACAATGACTTTCGTGGGCTTTTAATTCAAGCAAACGCAATTGCTCATCAAGGGTAGCGGCCTCAATATACCAAGGATGCAGGCCGTAAGAATAATGTTTTGTTTGTTCGCTATTTTCCAATGGCAGATTCACCAATTCAATTTGGGCATCGTATATTTGGCTGTGTGTATGTGTGTTGATAAACAGTAGCGGAAGCGTTTTATTAAATTTTTAATTTCAAACTTAGATAAATAAGAAACCCAATATGCTTATGACAAAAAATAATTATAACAAAGTACAGTCAATAACCTTACAGGGGCTCGAAAGCATTGTTGGTTCGGATTACATTAGTACGGCTTCGGATGAAATAGAACAATACGGACAAGATGAAACTGAAGACTTGTTGTTTCGTGCGGAAGTGATTGTAAAACCACAAACGGTTGAGCAGGTGAGTGCCATTGCAAAATTGTGTCACAGCGAAAAAATTCCTTTAACAGTAAGGGGTGCGGGTACAGGACTCAGCGGTGGCGCATTGCCCATAGCCGGTGGTGTGCTAATGAGCATGGAATATTTTAATAAAATATTGTCAATCGATGAGCGCAATCTTCAAACCACAGTAGAACCCGGATTAATTAATTACCACTTACAAGAGGCTGTTAAAAAGGTGGGATTGTTTTATCCTCCCGATCCTGCGAGTTGGGGTAGCTGTTCTTTGGGTGGAAATATTGCCCATAGCAGCGGCGGTCCTAAAGCAGTTAAATACGGCACCACGCGCGATTATGTGTTGAACTTGGAGGTTGTTCTGGTAACAGGTGAGATAATTTGGACAGGTGCCAATACTTTAAAATACTCAACAGGATACAACCTCACACATTTGATGATTGGCGCCGAAGGCACTTTGGGTATTGTTACCAAAATTGTTTTTAAACTCATTCCATATCCGCAACATGATTTGTTGATGTTGGTGCCTTTTAAGAGCGCTGAAGATGCTTGTAAATCGGTGGCAGAAGTTTTTAAACGGGGCATTGTACCAAGTGCCATGGAATTTATGGAACGTGATGCCATTGATTGGAGCATGAAGTTTTCGGGTGGTGTAAATTTTGATATCAAAGCCGAATGGGAAGCTTTGTTGTTGGTGGAAGTTGACGGCAATAATATGGATGTGTTGCTTCAGGATTGTGAAGTGATTTCAGAAGTGATGCAAAATAACCAATGCGATGAAATTTTGTTTGCTGACAGTGCCGATCAAAAAAATGCACTCTGGAAAATTAGAAGAAAAGTAGGGGAGGCGGTAAAAAGCAACAGTGTTTACAAGGAAGAAGATACCGTGGTACCAAGGGCTGAATTGCCGCAGCTTTTAAAGGGTGTAAAGGGCATTGGGAAAAAATACGGTTTTAAATCGGTGTGTTATGGGCATGCGGGTGATGGCAATTTGCATGTAAACATCATTAAAGACCAACTCAGTGATGAAGTGTGGGAAAAAGAATTACCAAAAGCCATCACCGAAATATTTCAATTGTGTAAGGCTTTGGGCGGCACCATTAGCGGCGAACACGGCATTGGTTTGGTGCAAAAACAATACATGCCCATTGTTTTTCCTGAAGCACAATTGGCCTTGATGCGTGGCATTAAAAAAGTGTTTGATCCACATTATATTTTAAATCCGGGAAAAATTTTTGAACCCTAATCAGCACGTACATATTGAAACACCAAGGCTCATCATTCGCGCATTATTGCCTGAAGATGCTGATGGTATGTTTATAATGGATTCTGACCCGGAGGTGCACCGTTA
>JBAXXZ010000378.1:0-2917 GCA_037127575.1 Bacteroidota bacterium
GCCATAAGAAGTAAATGAAACAAGGGCATCGTTGGCTTCATCGTATGGCACAATTTTTAAATTCAAGACCCCAAGTTTATCCCTAAAAAAATCAATGGCATGGCTAAATTCATGGGCTTTGCGCATGCGGTTGTATTGGGGTTTGTGCTTTTTAATTTCATCCGATTCCAACAAAAGCGCAATTAATTCGCTGCCGGTTAATACAAAATCCACATCATACAAATCGTTGAGCATTTTTTTACTCTTCTTTAAATCGCTGTTATAATGCGCCTTTGCACGTTGGTAAATGTTATTGCTTTTGCCTATGTAGATAATGTCTCCTGCCTTATTTCTAAAATAATACACCCCGCATTCTTCAGGTAATTTTTTTAAAATGTATTGTTTCATTTTGTCAACCCTGCGTGCCATCAATTCATCAACACCCATGTTTTTGTATTGGGGATTTTGACTTTTTAATTGCATCAACAAATCAAATAATTGGGCAGTGGCTAAGGCATCACCTTCAGCGCGGTGGCGACCAAAAATTTCGATGCCCAATGAAGCACACAAATGGCCTAAACTATAGGAGATGCGATTGGGTAATAATTTTCGACTTAAACGAACAGAGCAAAGGGTGTCGCGGCGGTAAGTGTATCCAAGGGATTTAAACTCTTCTTTAATAAAGCCGTAATCAAACGATACATTATGTGCCACAAAAATGCAGCCTTCGGTCATTTGAATAATCTTAGCTGCTATTTCGTGAAACTTAGGCGCATCGGCCACCATTTCGTTGGTAATGCCCGTAAGGCCTGTAAAATAAGGACTGATGAAACAATCAGGATTTACCAAAGAGGTGAATGAATCTATTACTGAAAGACCATCGTGTTTGAGGATGCAAATTTCAGTAATGCGTCCACGCCTAAATTCAAATCTGCCTCCGCAGGTTTCTATATCGATGATGGCAAACATGAGAAAACTAAATTAGGACTTTATTTGGCCCTTTGAAAATAATGCTATAAAGTGTAGCAGTGGGTGAATTAGAAATGTTGAATTAAGAATGTTGAATGGTTTATTTTAACAGATTGAATCACCTTATAATTTAAATTAGGCGGATTTGCCAAAGCTTTAAATCCCGAAATTTAACCCGAAATAAAAAACCCGAAACCTGTAATAATTAAAACTTCACCTGTATCCTCAAATTGATTTGTCGGTTGGTTAAGTAATTTGGTATGGCGTAGGTATTGCCCGTTACATCCTTCACCCAAGTGTACGACACTGTATTTTGTACTTGGAGAAAATTAAACACTTCTAAATAAATCCACATTTCACTTAAGTGGTTCAAGGCATTTTTTCGTACAATTTTTCGGTTGCTTTTTAAGGCATTATAGGCAAATCCTGCATCAACCCTTCGGTATGGCGGCATGCGGTTGGTTTGTTGCCAACGCAAATGGGTGGGTGGACCAAAAGGCAAACCACTGCCAAATTGTAAGTTTAGGTTAAACTTAAAGGCCGGGTACCTTGGTAAATAATCCTGAAAGAACATACCAAATGTAACAAGTTGATTGGTAGGACGGGGAATGTAACCCGGATCCACTTTGGTACTATCTGTTTTTACTTGATCAAAGGTGTAGCCTCTAACGATTGGCTCGTGGTCTTTATTATAAAAAATGTAATGAATATTATCGGCAGAGTATTCGTAGGTTCTTAATAGGCCGATGGTGGCCCAGCTTTCAGCGCCTTTTACAAATTCACCATTGATTCGAATATCAGCGCCGGTGGCATAACCTTTGGTATTGTTGTTGGCGAAATAACGGATGCGCACATTATCAACTTCATATGGCACAATGGATTTTAAATCTTTAAAATAAGCAGCACCAATGAGTTTAAAAGGACGTCCCCACATGTTAAAAATATAATCGCTACTCAGTACACAATGAATGGATTGTTGGGCTTTTACTGATTTGTTGATGGTACCATCGATGTTACGCAACTCGCGATAAAAGGGCGGTTGGTAATACAAACCACCGCTTAATTTAAACAACCAATCAGTTTTCCAATTGGGTTTAAAGGCAATGGTCATGCGCGGCGATATAACGGTTTGCCCATTTACGGTCCAAGAATTGGCGCGAATACCGGTGGTGATTTTTAGTTGTGACGAATCGCGCAAAAGGCCGGTGTAATTGTGTTGCACATAACCTTGTGTGCGCCAACTTTGCAGTGTAATTTTTGTTTTGTACACATCAATTAAATCAATCGAATTGGCACTATAAGGCACAATATAGCCTGCTGAATCCACGGTTTTCCATTCGCCCAATTTATCGTCAATTTTTTCAAATTGTTGACGGGCGCCCCAAAGCAATTCGTTGTTTTTGTTAATGTAACGTGTGCCCTTGTGTTCGAGATTAAACACGGTGGCCGTTAAATAATTTCTGCCATTATTTAAAAAGGTACCTACACCTCGGTTATATGCCACTTGGCCAAAATTAGGCTTGCCTAAATCGGCTTCCAATTGGTCAATATAATACTGTCCTTGTACTGTGTATAATTCTTGCTCATTCGAACGGTAAGCTGAACTGATGAGTTTTAATTTGGTTTTTGAATTGGGTTTGTACGTTGCCGAAATGCCATTCATAAAGGTGTTGTATTGCATTAATTCCTGACCGTCGAAATACACTGTAAAACGCAAGGCATCTTTAACGGTGCCAAAATCGGTTTGACGGTTGGTGGGAATCACCAAATACTTGTTGTTGGCAATGGTAGCGAGGTATTCAATTTTTAATTTTGGGTTTACATCAAAGGTTAAAAAACTTTGAAAATCCATTGAGCTAGGACGGTACTCGCCTTTGGTATCGAGGCTGTTTAATAAATAACTGTTGGTGCGGTAACGGGCGCCAATGTTCCAGGCAATTAAGCGGTTATTGCTAATGCCTTCTACCTG
>JBAXXZ010000379.1:0-2905 GCA_037127575.1 Bacteroidota bacterium
ATATGACTTTTACCGCCGACCAAAATTAATCGATTACGCCATTATTCTTGCGCCATTTTATAAAACTGATGAAAAGGTGAAACAGTACTTTAATAAATTATCAAAGATTAAGTCGCAAAACATTGCCATGCCTCTTTTGATCGTAGGTTTAAAACAAGGCATTGTGATTAACGATTCACTGCAAAATAGTTATTGGAAGAGTAATTTTACTAAAACTTATTTTTACAGTGAACTCGAAAAGGAAAATCTATTGTCGCACTTTAATACAAAAACAATTAGTCAAAAGGCCTTGGTTGAATCTTTATTAAGCAGTGAATACCAATTATCGAAATATTATGCTGCCAATGGTCAAAAAATTAAAAACGACACCATTTCATTTGTTGAACAATTATACATTGAAAACAAATATCAAAAAGGGGACTTGTATATTTACAAAAAGCCAACTATTAAAACCGAATCGGAGG
Organism: Bacteroidota bacterium; assembly: GCA_037127575.1. Classification (GTDB taxonomy): domain Bacteria; phylum Bacteroidota; class Bacteroidia; order B-17B0; family Aurantibacillaceae; genus Aurantibacillus. Next base: position 465 of record JBAXXZ010000379.1, read on the forward strand.
CATGGATGATTGTGTTTGTGCCTATCACAAAAGAAAAAATAACAACAAATATGTCGCTGATTTCGGCCAATTATTATATTGATCCTACTTTAAGTTTAAAAGAAAACCTTAAAAATATGACTGACTATTTTAGTGTGCGATACCGTAAAAGGGCAGGTGAGTATTTTGACAACAATCAACAAGACAAAGAAAATTAAAACATTTTTGAGCGACCATGAAATATAGCAATGACACTGAAGCTTTAAAGGACTTCATCAAAAAGTACAAACAATTAAACGCCGAAATTGGGAAAGTAATTGTTGGGCAAGAAGAAACCATTCAAAATGTATTAATTTCCATTTTTAGTAAAGGCCATTGTTTATTGGTTGGTGTTCCGGGATTAGCGAAAACCCTATTGGTAAATACCATTTCAGATGCCTTGGGATTAAGTTTTAACCGCATTCAGTTTACCCCCGATTTAATGCCTAGCGACATCATTGGTAGTGAGGTATTGGATGAGCACCGTAATTTTAAATTCATTAAAGGCCCTTTGTTTTCGAATATTATTTTGGCCGATGAAATTAACCGTACACCGCCAAAAACACAAGCGGCTTTGTTAGAAGCCATGCAGGAAAGACAAGTAACTGCTGCCGGTGTGCGATACCATTTAGATACTCCATTTTTTGTTTTGGCCACTCAAAATCCCATTGAACAAGAAGGTACTTATCCTTTACCGGAGGCGCAATTAGACCGTTTTATGTTTAATGTGTGGCTCGATTATCCAAAGTTTGCTGAAGAGTTACAGGTGGTGAAATTAACCACAGCCAATTTAGAAGTGAATTTAAACAAGGTATTAAATGCCGAGGAAATCGTATTTTTTCAAGATCTAATCCGTAAGATTCCGGTGGCAGATAACGTGATTGAGTATGCCGTAAAATTGGTGAATAAAACGCGCTTAAATTCTGAGTTTTCATCCGATATCAGTAAAAAATATTTACAGTGGGGAGCCGGTCCACGTGCCTCACAATACCTCATTATTGGCGCCAAATGCCATGCTGCCATTCACGGTAAGTTCAGTCCGGATATTGAAGATGTTAAAGCCATTGCAGTTCCTATTTTAAGACACCGCTTGGTATTAAATTATAAAGCTGAAGCTGAAAATATTTCGGTGGAAGAAATTATTAAACAATTAATGTAAACACAATGGCAGTAGATGAGCTAATAGACGAAACCGCTTTCGATCCCAAAAAATTATTCAACGATGAAGAGTACAGCAGCCTGATCATTAAAAGGGATGGCTTCTCAAAACAAGAGAACAGTGATGACGACTTGGTTGAAGCCCTTCTTGAAAACAAAAACACTAGGCAGGAAGACGAGGCCTTGTTTGCAAGTTTAAAGGAATTGAAAGCACAAGATTTGTTGGTGAACACCATACAATCGACAAATGTAGTTGATTTCAAAATTAAATTACTGGCGGCTTGTTGGGAAACAGGATTGGAATTTGCCACTCACTTTTTATTTTTTGTGAATTATGCATGTGATACCAATTTTCAAATGGCCATGGAAGCGCTTACAGTAATTGAAAATGAAGAAGGCACAATTAGTATGGAAGTTTTGCAAGCCGCTCTTGAGTTGGCAAAAAATAACCAAGGCGGTCATGCTGTTTTAAAACAAGATTTAATCAAACACATTCAATCACGCATCAATTCCTAAGTTTTCAATTATGACACAAATTCAATTAAGCTCATGGAAGAGCATTAGCAGCGATTCGGATTTTAGTATATACAACATTCCTTTCGGAATTTATAGCGACAACAATATTAAGCACCGCGCTTGTTCAGCCATTGGTGATGAAATCATCGATTTGTATGAGTTGGCCGCTGCCGGATTAATTGAACTTGATTTGCATATTTTAGAATCGGCTTATCTAAATGATTTTATTGATTTGGGTAAAGCAAAAACAAATGCAATTCGTATAAGTATTCAAATGTTGTTGGATAAAAACAATAGTTCATTACAAGGCCATGCTAATTTAATTCAAAAAGTTTTTAAAAAACAAAGTGAAGTTAAAATGTGCATGCCTATAAGGGTAGGGGATTACACAGATTTTTACAGTAGCATTGATCATGCCACCAACATTGGCACCATGATACGTGATCCAAAAAACGCATTGATGCCCAATTGGAAACATTTACCGGTTGCTTACCACGGTCGCGCCAGTTCGGTTTGCGTTAGTGGGCATTCGTTCCATCGCCCAAAAGGACAGCAAAAACCGGCCGATAGCGAAATGCCGGTGTTTGGTGCAACCAAGGCATTAGACATTGAATTAGAAACTGCTTTTATTATCGGTAAAGCAACTAACATGGGAGAAAGCGTGAGCACTGCCAATGCAGATGATTATATTTTTGGAATGGTATTATTTAATGATTGGAGCGCAAGAGATATTCAAACATGGGAGTATG
>JBAXXZ010000380.1:0-2903 GCA_037127575.1 Bacteroidota bacterium
CCCGCCCCATCAACAAGGGCAGGTTTGGAACCTGCCCCTACGTCATCGTCGCAATTTCGGGCGGGTTTGGAATGGGTAGGTTTAGAACCTACCCCTGCGGGGTTTATGACAATAATGCCATGAAAATGATTGGGCATAATGACATACTCACCCAAACAAATATTTGAATTGGCCGGGTTAACATTGCCGTTTGCGCCGGGCAACACTGTGATGGTGCGCGTTACAGGAACACTGTTACCACTGGCATTAGTGGCTACTAAGGCAATTGAATAAGTGCCTTGACCATTAAAGGTTAGCGTAGGATTTTGTGTAGTAAAAACCTGAGGTGGAGGAAAAGGAAAGAATCCGGCAACGGTATACGACCACGCTGTAGGATTGTTGCTCGATAAATCTTGAATAGTGATGACGGCTCCGCTACAAACAGGATTAGGGCTGATTGTAAAATTGGCAACCGGAACTTGTTGCGCTAAAGTCTTTTGATTAAAAAGACATAATAAAGCAACAATGCTAATTGCGATTATTTTTTTCATATAAGTGGTAATTAATTTTTAATTTTTGTTTAAGCATTACAAATTTAAACAAATTATTGCCTTTTGGAATGAAAACCAATCAAATGCGGTCAAATATGGTCAAGTATAGGTGAAATTGCTAATTCATTTATCATTCCTACCTTTGCGACACTACCTAATATATAAATGCTATGAGCAGCCAGATTAGACAATTAGAACCTAAAAATCTTTGGAATAAATTTGCCGATTTAAACGACGTACCGCGTCCTTCAAAAAAGGAAGAAAAAGTGATTGCATTTATGATGCATTTTGGTAAAAGTTTGGGATTAGAAACTTTTGAAGACCATGTAAGAAATGTGATTATCAGAAAACCTGCCACAAAAGGCATGGAAAACAAAAAAGGCATCGTTTTACAATCACACCTCGATATGGTGCATCAAAAAAACAATGACACCATTTTTGATTTTAATACCCAAGGTATTGATATGGTGATTGACGGAGAATGGGTAAAAGCCAATGGCACAACTTTGGGGGCAGATAACGGTATTGGGGTTGCCACCATTATGGCAATTTTAGAAAGCAAAGACATTGCGCATCCTACTATTGAGGCATTGTTCACCATTGATGAAGAAACCGGCATGACAGGTGCCTTGGGATTAGAAGGCGGGATTTTGAACGGGGAAATATTATTGAATTTAGATACTGAAGATGATTCGGAAATTGACATCGGTTGTGCCGGAGGCATTGATGTGACCGCAAGCCGAACTTATACAACAGAAGCTTGCCCTAAAGATCACAGTGCTTTTTTAATCAGTATTAAAGGATTAAACGGCGGGCATTCGGGAATGGATATTCACAGGGGATTGGGGAATGCCAATAAACTAATGAATCGTTTATTATACATGGCAAGTACTGAATTTTATTTGAGAATTTCACACATCAATGGTGGTAGTTTAAGAAATGCCATCCCCCGCGAAAGTAATGCCACAGTGGCTGTACCAAGAAACAATGAAATTACCTTCACTAAAGTATTTTCAAAAGTTGCCACTGAAATAAAAAATGAACTAAAAACAATGGAACCGCAATTACAAATTGAATTGCACCCTTGTGCTATGCCATTGGAGGTGATGGAATTTGAAGTTCAACTACAAATTTTAAAAAGCTTGTATGCTGCACACAATGGTGTTTATCGCATGAGTGCCGATATTGCGAATTTGGTAGAAACATCAAACAATGTGGCCAGAGTGCTTTTGCAAGAAGGCCAATTAAGCATCGCTTGTTTAACCCGCTCGTCGGTTGAATCATCAAAGATGGATTTGGCCTTCGCCTTAAAATCATGTTTTGAATTAGCAGGTTGTGATGTAAAATTAAGCGGATCGTATCCGGGCTGGACACCAAACGTTCATTCCCCAATATTAGATGTGTTGGTGAATTTATATGAAAAACTTAACCACCACAAAGCCCATGTTGTGGCTTGTCATGCCGGATTAGAATGTGGTATTTTAGGCAGCAATTACCCGAAGATGGACATGGTGTCCTTTGGTCCCACCATCAAAGGAGCGCATTCCCCTGATGAACGTGTAAATATTCAATCTGTTCAAAAATATTGGCATTTTGTTTTAGAGATCCTTAAACATATACCTGAAAAAGAATCCGCAGATTAAGGTGAATTGATTACTTCGGTCCAGGAAACGAACCTAAGCTATTTCTTAAAAAAGCTGCGTAGTTTATCCATGAAATTTGGGTTAGGTGTTGCATTGGCATCCTCCGACTTTTCTATGCGATCCAACACTTCCTTCATTTTTATTTCAGCAGACTCCCCTTTTACAATATAATCAAAGGCCCCGTGTTTAATGGCATCAAAGGCAATTTGAATTTTTTCCTGACCGGAAATCATAATCACATAGATATTTGGATCGAAGTGCTTTATTTTTTTTAAAACCTCAACTCCTGAAATGTCGTTCATGTGATGGTCTAAAAAAATAATAGAAGGTTTTTTCTCCAAATTATACAAAGCAATAGAAGCATTTTGAAAAGTGGATACCTGTGTGTAACCCAAATTTTCAAGTACTTGGCGGTATAAATTTATGCTGAACAAATCATCATCTACCAAAAAAATATTTCTTGTGTTTTTAATATACCTGTATTTTCACCTGAATCTATAGATTCTCTAATGGTTTAAAAGGACGTTGCATGAAAATTAAATTAATTACGTGTTGGTATAACGATTTTACGGAAGATTTTGATTTTCCAAAAGATTATGAGAATTGGATTGAACGATATAATGCTTCAAAAATATAAGTGGAATACCATTCAAACAAGCGAATAAACATATAAAACATTCAAGCTTTACACTCGTACCAATACTTTAAAGGAGTTATTCATGTTAAATAT
>JBAXXZ010000381.1:0-2899 GCA_037127575.1 Bacteroidota bacterium
GGGTAAATCGTTGTCATCGGTGCCAAATGGATCTTCAATTTCTTCACTAATTATCTCCAAAGAAGCGAATGCATAAAACATCACCATCACAATGGCAATTGACCAATAGCCCATGCTTAATCCAAATGAAATGGGCATGGTGATGATGTATAAAAAAACAATTTTCTTAATAAAAATACTGTAAGAATAAGGAATGGGTGTGTTCTTAATGCGTTCGCATGCACCGCAAATATCCGTCATTTCATTGATGTTTTGATGGATAAATAGATAATCATGGTGTTGATTATTTTGTTTCTTTAAATGTTTCAAAAGAAAGACCGTTAATAATTTAGCGATGTAATTTGGTTTATGGGCTGCGTTGAGGTATGATTCTTTTTTAAAATAGTCAGAATAACTTAGCAGTGATTCGGCACCCTTGCCTCTTAAATGTTCTTTTAACGACAAAGCATAATTACCTATGAGCATTTGTATTTCTTTTCTGCTTACTTCATCCTCAGCAGGAATAAGTGCATTTACCTTGATGGCCAAGTTTCGTGAGTTGTTTAACAAGGCGCCCCAAAGCTTACGGCCTTCCCACCAACGGTCGTAAGCTGAATTGATGCGAAATACCAAAACCAGTGAAATAATAAATCCTGATATCTGATGAAAAACAGTAAGATTACTTGGTAAATATTCTTTTAAATAATGCTGCTCAATATAACTAACACCGGCCGTGATGAAGCCCAATAACAAAATGGAAGGAAATAAAATGCGGAGTGTATCTGATTTGTGAAAATGCACAATCAGTTTAATCCAATCTTTGGGGTTATAGGTAACCATGTATGATCCTAATTAAAATTAAGAATGACTTCTTTAATGATGCTCACACATTCCATAAGTTGAGATTCAGTAATCATTAAAGGCGGCGCAAAGCGAATGATGTCGCCATGCGTAGGTTTAGCCAACAAACCGTGTTCTGCAAATTTTAAGCAAACATCCCAAGCTGTTTTGCCGTTTCTTTCCTGAATCACAATGGCATTGAACAAACCTTTGCCTCTTACGGTGGTAATTAAATTACTTTCATTCTTTAATTGATTCATTTCAGCACGAAAAAGAACACCTAAACGTTCAGCATTTTCAGCCATTTTCTCGTCCTTTAAAACTTTTAATGCTTCCATGGCAACAGCACAAGCAAGCGGATTGCCGCCGTATGTTGAGCCATGTTCACCTGGTTTAATGGTGAGCATAATTTCATTCGAACACAATACAGCACTCACAGGAATGGTACCGCCACTCAATGCTTTACCCAAAACTAAAATGTCTGGTTTTACGCCTTCATGATCACATGCCAGCATTTTGCCGGTACGACAAAGTCCGGTTTGCACTTCGTCGGCAATGAACAACACGTTATATTTTGAGCATAAATCACGTACGCCTTTTAGGTAACCATCATCAGGCACCACTACGCCGGCTTCACCTTGAATGGGCTCAACCATAAAAGCAGCTGTGTTAGGGTCTTTGATGGCTTCTTCTAAAGCATTTAAATCATTGTAATCAACCAATTCGAAGCCTGGTAAAAACGGTCCGAAGCCTGAAAAACTACTAGGGTCGTTGCTTGCAGAAATTGCGGCCAAAGTGCGACCCCAAAAATTGCCTTTTGCAAAAACCATTTTGGCGCAATTTTCTTTAACCCCTTTCACATCATAAGCCCAGCGACGCGCTAATTTTAAAGCTGTTTCGCCGCCTTCAACACCTGTATTCATAGGCAATACCTTATCGTAGCCAAAATAATCACAAATGTATTTTTCGTATTCGCCCAATACTGAATTGTAAAATGCACGTGATGTTAAAGTTAATTTTTGTGCCTGAACTGTAAGGGCTTTAATAATGCGCGGATGGCAATGCCCTTGATTAACTGCACTATACGCTGCTAAAAAATCATAGTACTTTTTACCTTCAATATCCCAAACAAAAACACCTTCACCTTTTTCAATTACAACAGGAATGGGGTGGTAATTATGCGCCCCATAACAATCTTCCATTTCTATTAAATGGGCACTTTTTGTCATCTCTTCAATCATAAAAATATTTAATATACAAATATACGAAAATGGTGCAAATTGGCTTATTCCGCGCTTTACCACCTTGTGTTACTTGAATCATGAACAATTGCAGGTTTTTATAATTTAGATCGAATTTGAAATAACTTAAAAGCCGGATTGCTATACACCATTTCAAATTTGCTGCTATCGTCTAATGGATGATTTTTTATTTCATTTGTACTTTGGGTTTCATTGGTAAGATAATAAGTGGCGTGGAATTTATTTAAATCATGCGTTATCTCTTCTTTTGTTGCAGCGGGAAAAATGGCAAATGAGTTAATGTGGGTATACAAACACAGTGCCCTTGGCTTATCGAAGGCCACAACCGCATTGGGCGATAAATGTGAATTGATGTAGTTGAATGTTTCTATGGTTGTTTTACTCTGTGGGCCGTCAACAATTTCAGGTTCCCTTTTTTGAATTCGCATGACTTCTTCATGGTACGAAAACAGAACAAGTGAACCGAACAGCACAGCCAACCATTGCTGTTTTGCAAGCCAAGGACTAAAAGCTTTTTTTAATCCAATCACCGCAAATAAAAACAATAAAAACAAAACCGGGTACAAAAAGCGAATGCCTGCATGACTAAATTTATAGCTGATTACCATAAGTATATAAATTGGTAGGTAAAATAAATAAATAGATTTTTTATTTTCGGAGTAGAAGTGAAATGCGCCTAAAAAAGCAAAAACCAAAAAAGATGCCGAAGCCATTAGGCCAATATACCAGTAGCTTTCAATAGGGTAGCCTCTGAAAAACATGGAGAGGTGATACATGTTGTAAGATAAATGTTCATTCACGGTGGTCCAAAAATGTTC
>JBAXXZ010000382.1:0-2897 GCA_037127575.1 Bacteroidota bacterium
GGTTATATTATTAAACGGGTCTTGTTCAGTTAGGCTCCAACCGCTGGTTTGGCAATGTGTTCGTAGTGCCAATGACTTGTTGTTTTTTGGATTAAATTGTTTCACCAATTTTGCCCACAGCATTCTGGCTGCACGCATTTTTGCAATTTCCATAAAATGGTTCATGCCGATGGCCCAAAAAAACGATAGTCTTGGCGCGAAATCATCAATATCTAAGCCTGCATTAATGCCACTTCTAAGGTATTCTAAACCATTGGCCAAGGTATATGCCAATTCAATGTCGGCCGTGGCTCCTGCCTCTTGCATGTGGTAACCACTGATAGAAATTGAATTAAACTTGGCCATATTTTTTGAGGTAAAATCAAAAATATCAGCAATAATTTTCATGCTTTGAGCAGGCGGATAGATGTATGTATTGCGAACCATGAACTCCTTCAAAATATCATTTTGGATGGTGCCTTGTAACTGGTTTAAACTAACGCCTTGCTCTTTTGCAGCAACAATGTAAAATGCCAAAATGGGCAACACAGCTCCATTCATTGTCATCGACACGCTCATTTGGTCTAATGGAATTTCATCAAACAAAACTTTCATGTCCAAAATACTGTCAATGGCTACACCTGCTTTCCCAACATCTCCCTCTACCCTTTCGTTGTCACTATCGTAACCACGGTGTGTAGCCAAATCAAAGGCCACCGACAAACCCTTTTGTCCTGCCGCTAAATTACGTTTGTAAAAAGCATTGCTATCCTCAGCTGTACTGAAACCGGCATATTGACGGATGGTCCAAGGATTTTTAACATACATACTGCTGTATGGTCCGCGTAAAAATGGGGCAATTCCTGCTACAAAGTTGAGGTGTTCAAATTGATTGATTTCAGTAAAATTTAAATTCGCTTTAATTGAAATATCTTCAGCAGACACAAAATCTTCTTGTTTGGGAAAATCTGATTCACCCAAGGCTGAATATTTAAGATTTGAAAAGTCTTTACGCATGCTTTGAAAAATTTTGCAATTCGTATGATAATGAAGGATTGTGAATGGGTAATTGCTGCAAGCTTGTAATTTCAGTTTCTGACAAAACGATTGATTCTTTCTCGTTTCTAAATTTATTCACACCAATGACAACTTGTTTTTGGCTATTGACCTCCTCTTGTTTCAAGGCTGCTTGTTTTTCGATGTTTGTTTTGAAAATATTTTTCTTCACACAGTTTAAAAAACCACCTTCTTTTTCAAAATCTTTAAAAGTTTCCAATGCTTTTTCGGCAATGCTATCGGTTAAATTTTCAATATAATATGATCCACAAGCAACATCTGCAAACTTGTCGAAATAACTTTCATGTTTTAAAATCAATTGTTGATTTAAAGCCAAACGTGTTGAAGCTTTATCCTTTACGGCATTAAACACATCAAAATCATTTACAAATAATTCGTTACAACCACCGGCCACTGCTGCCATGGCCTCTACGCTGCTACGCAACAAATTGTTGTGTTTGTCGCCAATTGATTTATTGCGTAATCCGGTTTCAGCGATTAGGTAAATGTTGTTTTTTAATTTGTATTCTGATTTAAAACAATGCCATAATCTTCTGATGGCTCTCAGTTTAGCTATTTGGGTGAAAAAATCGCTATCAAGGCCTGTTTTAATGACAATATCGGCTGTAGAAATATTGCCTTTTTGGTTCAAAAATTCTATTTGTTCAATGATTCCTGAAAAAATAATGGCTACTTCATAATATGCCAAGGCATTTAAATTGTGAAATGGCATTGCGTTAAAACCAATGGCTTTAATTTTCCTGAACTCTAAAAAGAACTCCATGCATCGGTACCATTCTTCCAAACTTTCTGCATGCTCAAAATCTTCGAAGAAAATGGCTGATTGCACATCATTTAAATCGTAATGCGTTTCAAAATAGGCCCGCAATTGGTGAACATTGTTTTTATTTATTTCAAATGAGGAGTGGATATAATTCAATTTTACCGCATTCATGGCCACATTTAAATCATGTTTGCCTAGGCGCAAGAAAAAAGATGATGCCCCTCTATCTAAATTAGTTAAAAGCGATTTGTTTAAATCATTGGAAGATTCATGCATTTCATTCACGCCAATTTCCCAATCACTATGTGTAAATGCAGGCAAATAGGTTTGACGTATATTTTCGGCCGTATAAAATGGGTTTACTAAAATACCATTATCATGCTGCCATTGCAAAGTTTCGAAGGCATCGCCCTTTAAGTCTTTTATGATTTGGTTTTTCCAATCTGCCGCACTTGATGCTTTGAAATCTTCAAATAAATTTTTCATGCAATATTTTTTTGACTGTGGCTTTAAATGCTATTTTATTAGAAGGACTGACTCACTTCTTTCTTAATAAACTCAATGGCCATATCGTTGGGTAATTTTTTGTCCAAATTGGATGTGATGTTTAAAATCATCATGGCCAAATCGCTGCCTGGTGCATCATGCGGTAATTTTGTAGCCGACATGTTAATGAGTTTAATGATTTCCTCCTTGCTATTCTTCACCAATTCCCAAGAAGCATAACTCATGTAAATTTGTTGCGACAAGTTATGTTCGTATTCACTTTTGATGGCTTTAATTAATTCGAGATGAAATTGATGGGCAGTGTAGTTTTGCTTATTTATACGAATCACTAAACTATTTGGATTGATCCGTTCCAGGAAAATTACAATGCGCTCGTAAGCTTGCAATCTTAAGGGTGTAACGGCCGACTGATTTGATTTTTTTAATTCAACATTGCGTCGATCTTGTTCATTATCCAAAAAGCCTTTTACAATTAACCAAACCGCTACAAAAACGGCTGTAGCCGGTAAAATCATTCTTAAAATTTCAAATGCTGCATCCATGCTTGTGTTTTTACAATGCTAATATCGTG
>JBAXXZ010000383.1:0-2887 GCA_037127575.1 Bacteroidota bacterium
GGAATACTGTTGTTTATAGAGCGTGTCGTTTTTTTTGTATTCAGCGAGTGGAATGGCCGAATAATTTGATTTCAATAAATTACGTAGAGCAGAATTTTCGATGGCCAAGCGGTCGTTTTCTTGTTTTAAAGCAAAATACTCTTTTGTATTTGCGGCAGTTTGATAAACGTTAGCCACCACTTCGTTCGAAGAGTTAATCACGTGCGAACCTTGATAACCATTGCGGTTCACCATCAATAACACACAAAGCAATTGCAGCACCAAAAAAATAAAAATGAAATTATGTTTAACAACAAAGGCTAAGAGGTTTTTCATGTTACGTAAGCCTTGAAGAATCTGTTATCAAAACGACTTGTTTGGCGATAGAACAATGTAAACAATATGTTGTTTGGATAAAAATCATTCTATGTGAAGATTTGGAGATGCTCACATCGCCGAAATTGGTTACGAATTATTTAATCAGGAATGGGAACTTGTGTACATTCTTTAAAGCGATGCCCGTGCCTCTTGCAACAGCTCTTAGCGGATCTTCACACACGTGCACCGGTAATTTTGTTTTTAATGAAATGCGTTTATCCAATCCCCTTAACAATGAGCCACCACCGGCCATGAAAATACCTTTGCGGTAAATATCCGCTGCTAATTCAGGCGGTGTCATTTCTAAGGCATTCAAAATCGCTTCTTCAATTTTTGAAATCGATTTATCTAAGCAGTGCGCTATTTCAACGTAACTGATATAAACTTCTTTCGGAATGCCACTCATTAAATCTCTTCCTTGTACTGCATAATCTTGCGGTGGATTTTCAATCTCTGTCATGGCAGCGCCCACTTCTATCTTCACGCGTTCGGCACTTCTTTCACCAATTAAAATATTGTGTTGACGACGCATGTACTCTTCGATGTTGGCATTAAAATCATCGCCTGCTATACGTGTTGATTTATCACAAACAATTCCTCCCAAAGCAATTACAGCAATTTCGGAAGTACCACCACCAATATCAATAATCATATTCCCCATTGGCTCTTCAACGTCAATGCCCATGCCTATTGCAGCAGCCATGGGTTCATGTATCATGTACACTTCTTTTGCACCGGCGTGTTCAGCACTATCACGCACCGCACGTTTCTCTACTTCAGTAATGCCGCTGGGAATACAAATCACCATTTTAAGTGAAGGTTTAAAAAAACGATTGCCGGGATTGATCATCTTAATCATGCCTTTAATCATTTCTTCAGCTGCCTGGAAATCCGCAATTACACCATCTTTCAGAGGACGAATGGTTTTGATATTTTCGTGTGTTTTACCATGCATCATTTGTGCTTGGCGTCCAACAGCAATAATTCTTCCGGTTGTTCTATCCATGGCCACTATGCTTGGTTCATCCACCACTACCTTGTCATTGTTAATGATAATGGTATTGGCGGTGCCTAAGTCAATTGCTATATCCTGCGTCAAAAAATCAAAAAGTGCCATAAGTAAATCTTAAAGATGTAAAGTTATAAAAATCGATACTAAATGTGATTTTAGTACGCGCCAAAAGGGAAAGATTTTAAGAATTAGTTAACAAATTAATAGCCTAAAATTTTAAGCATACTTTTGTAACTCTGTTCTTTTGCAAATAAGCGTGTAGAGATTTCTCCGTCCTCATCCAAATCAATCAACACATGTTTGGGCGCGGGAATTAAACAATGCTGTGTACCGCCATAACCACTCAATGCTTCTTGATATGCGCCTGTGTGAAAAAAGCCAACGTATTGCGGTTGTTTTTGATTTTTCTCCACCTTGGGCAAAAACACCTGATTGGTATGTGCTTCGGTATTATAATAATCCATGCTATCGCAAGTTAAACCACCCAAGTTCACAGGAATGTATGGTTTATCCCAATGATTGATGGCCATCAAAATAAAACGTTGGTTAATGCCCCATGTATCAGGCAAGGTGGTGATAAACGAACTGTCAATCATGTACCAAGTTTCACGATCGTTTTGTTGTTTCTGATCAATGATTGAATACAAGGTTGCCCCGCTTTCACCAACAGTAAAGGAACCAAACTCAGTAAATATATTTGGTTCAGGAATATCATTTTGTGTGCAAAATACTTTTATCTGCGCCACAATTTCTTCAATCATGTATTCGTAATCATAATCAAATCCTAAAGACGTGCGAATAGGCATGCCACCACCAATATTCAATGCATCTAAACTCGGACAAACTGCTTTTAATTCTTTATAAATGTTCAAACATTTGTTTAACTCGGTCCAGTAATAAATGGTGTCCTTAATGCCTGTATTGATAAAAAAATGCAAAAGTTTTAAGTCGAATTTTGGATTCGTTTTAATTTTTTCATTGTATAAGTTCATGATTTCGCTGCTGCGAATGCCTAAACGCGAAGTGTAAAAAGTAAAAGAAGGCTCTTCTTCGGTACTGATGCGAATCCCCAAATTCACCTTGTCGGTTTTGGTGTGTTTTTTGTAATAATCAATTTCCTCTAAGTGGTCCAATACCGGAATCACATTAAAACCATCATTAATTAAATCACATACGTTTTGCTTGTAGTTGTTGCGTTTGTAGCCATTACAAATAATATATGTATCTTTGCCGAGCGCTTTTTTTTGAAATTGTTCTTTGATTATTTGAATGTCGAAAGCCGAAGAGGTTTCTATATGTACATCGTTTTTTAGTACTTCGTCTAACACAAAATTAAAGTGTGAGCTTTTGGTACAATAACAATACACATATTTGCCTTTGTAATCGGCTTTGGCCATTGCAACATTAAACAATCGCTTAGCCTTTTGAATTTGACTGCTAATTTTTGGCAAATAACTGATTCGCAATGGTGTGCCATACTGTTTAATAATATCCATTAGCGGTATATCATTGAAGTAC
>JBAXXZ010000384.1:0-2867 GCA_037127575.1 Bacteroidota bacterium
GTGGAATAGTAGCTTATATTTTTACTTCATCTGACCCTGGTTATGTTGCTGGGCAAACTCATGGTTTAATTGCAGCAACTTCAGATTTAAATAATGGAGATAAAATTATATGGAATAATGGTACTGATATCTTTACAAATGCAACAGAAACTGCAATAGGAAAAGGGTTGGTCAATACAAATATGATTATTACAACTCAAGGTGATAATGGTGTTTATGCAGCAAAAATTTGTAAAGACTATAGAGGAGGAGGATTTAATGACTGGTATCTACCAAGTATAAATGAATTAAGAAAATTGAGCCAAAATAGGCTTAGTATTGGCGGTTTTAAAGATTATTATTACTGGAGTTCAACTGAGTTAGACCCAAGCAATGCTGTAGATTTATTAATATATGATCCTAACTACATTGGTTCCTACTATAAGGCGGGTGCAGATGATTATGTTCGGGCAATTAGGTCTTTTTAACCATTAAAATATTTGATAATTTAAAAAGTCCCGAGTGCACGGGACTACAATAACAAATGTTATTTTTTAGTTGTGGTTAACAAAAAGAGGTAAGCTTTTAATCATAACATTCTCATCCATCTCCAACATTTTTATTTATTTTACACCAAAATCACCCCATGAAAAAATCAATACTAATCATTGCAAGCATCTGCTTAATAGCTTTAGTTTCTTTTAAAGCAGATAAATATTTTACACTTAAGTTTTCTGAAGCGGCTTTAAACAAGCACTACCAAAATTTAGGAGCTATCAAACAAATTATTGAAAAAAGCAATTTACCACACCAAGAAGTAGTGTTTGTTGCTAATAGTATTGATAGTTTACAATTAGATATTGTGAACCAAGTAAAAGCGCAAACGCAAGCTCCTGCTAAGTAAATAAAGTTTACCCCTTCCACTTCCTTAACTGCTGCAAAACAGCTCGTAAATCTTTTGGAACTTCGGCTTCAAGCGCATATTCGGTATCGCCTAAAGTGAATTTTAATAATTGCGAATGAAGGCCAAGGCGGTTTAGTATGGGTCTTTCTTCATCGGCTATTTTGGCCAATTTGAAATTGCGTTTTAGGGCCGATAATAAAATTGGTTGCCCATCTCCATAAATGGCATCACAAACAATGCTATGGCCTATATGCTGCATGTGAACGCGTATTTGGTGGGTGCGTCCGGTATGAATTTGAAATTTTACCCATGAATAAGATCTAAACGTTTCTAGCGCTTCATAATCGGTTAACGAAACTTTTCCATTGGCATGTGTGAGCATTTTTGTGGCTTTGCCTGGATGTTCCATAATGGGTGCGTCTATGCTTCCCTTTGGGGTCATCATATTTCCATAAACCAATCCTACATAATATTTTTCCATTGTTCGCCCTTCAAATAAGGCCGATAATTCTTTGTGACTTTCTTCGGTTTTTGCAAACACAATTACGCCACTGGTATCTCGGTCTAATCGGTGCACCGTATAGATTGATTCGTATTTTTGTTTTAAGAGATCTTTTAAAGAAATATCCTTGCCTAATCTATCAGGAATACTTAATAATCCGGATGGTTTATTGATGGCAATAAATTGGTCGTTGTCAATAATTATGTCGAGTTGCATGTGGCTATCTAATACGGTTATTCAAAAGGATCATTCAGTGCATTCTTTGATTTACGTACAAATGATTTGTTCATAAACTTCAAGAGCCTTACTTCTTTTTCTGCCAAGAAACGAAACTTGCCACGCTCTACATTTTTTTTGGTGAGGTTAGCAAACATCACACGGTCTAGGTTTTTTACATCGTATCCTAAGTGTTCAAAAATACGGCGTACAATTCTGTTGCGGCCACTATGAATTTCAATTCCTACTACTGTTTTATCTTTTGCATCTGCATAAGCAACTGAGTCTGCTTGTACAGGTCCGTCTTCTAGTGTAATGCCCGTTAGTATTGACTCTAAGTCTTTTTTGGTAACTGGTTTGTCGAGTGTTACTTCGTATACTTTTTTTATTTCGTAAGATGGATGTGTTAATTTTTGCGCTAACTCTCCATCATTGGTTAATAGTAAAACACCTGTTGTGTTTCTATCTAATCTACCCACTGGATATACCCTTTCTTGTGTAGCAGATTTTACAATATCCATCACCGTTTTTCTTCCCTGCGGATCACTTGCTGTGGTAATAAAATCTTTCGGCTTATTCATTAAAATGTATACCGAATTCTTTTGTAAAAAAACTTCTTTTCCTTTTACAATAATTTTGTCTTTGCCCGAAACTTTGTATCCTGGTTCAAAAATTTTATCGCCGTTCACACTTACTTTTCCGGTCTTTACTAGTTCGGCAGCTTCTCTTCTTCCACATACACCTGAATGCGCAATAAACTTATTTAATGGCATGATGATGTCGGGAGAATTGCTATCTATTTGTGGACGATCTGCTTTTGAAATTGGCTTTCCTTCAGCTCGAGGTAAACGTACTTCAGCATTTTCTGCTACTGGTTTTGCAGCTCGCGTATTTTCTGTTCTGTTTGCTATTGGTTTGCCGGTACTTGGCCTGCCTCCTTCGGCTACACGTTGTTTAAATTCTTCTCTATTGGCTCCTGGTGCGCGTTTTGGTCCGCGGGAATTGAACTTTTTAGGCTCTTCAGTTACAATACCTAATTTGGCATTTTTCTTTTTTAGTCGGAGTGCTTCGCCAGCGGCTCTTGCGTCTGCTTTGCCTCTTTTTTTCTCTTGGCGATATTCTTCTTTAATGGCGCTGCCTTTCTTTTTATTGGCAAACTTGTCGAAATTGTCGGAACGTTTTTGCATATTTTTCTATTTTGCTGTTTTTCAACAGGAATTGCAAAGCTAAGCTAATTCAGCAGAACAAGCTTTTTGGAGCAAATTT
>JBAXXZ010000385.1:0-2866 GCA_037127575.1 Bacteroidota bacterium
TTTTGCCACCGAAATTTCGCAAGCGTGGCAAAAAGCGAACGACAGCAAGCCAGTGGCTTGATGGGCGAGCAAGTGTTTAGCGACTGCCCGACCGCGTGTTGGGAAATGGAATTGATTTAAGCCCAACATCGCGGGAACGCCCAAATAAATATTAGAAAGAAAAAACTGAATAGATGGAAGAAAGACAAAAGATGCTGAGAGTATACCTATAAAGCCAAAAGGACATCAAGAATAAATTAATTTTCGACGAGAATTTTTTTGTTGATTGTTTTATCTTCAGTGGTGGCTCTCAAATAATAAACACCAGGTGATAAACCTTTCAAATCAATGCTTGAAATAAAATCATGGCTGAAATATACTTGTTCTCCTGATTCATTAATTAGCTCAATTGAATTTATATTAAGATTCAAATTACTCAGGGTAATTATTTCGGCTTTTGTGGGATTTGGAAATACCTGCAATTCGTCGCTTTTGGTTTTAAAAGTAACGGCAATGATTTTAAAATAATTGTTTGTTCCGTTATAATCTGTTTGTTTTAATCGGTAATAAATGATGTCATTATTGCCACTAACATCCACAACACTATAACTGTGTTTAATACTTGTATTTCCTGAAGCCGGAACTTTTAACAAAGCGACAAAATTTAAGCCATCAAGCGATTTTTCAACGGTAAAATAATCGCTATTTTTTTCAGTTAATGTCACCCAATTTAACAACACTTCTTCACCCTTTGCTTCTGCGGTAAAATCAACAAAAGTAATGGGAAGTGGTGAGTTAATTTTATTACGTGTTCCAATTCTCCAGTTGTTATTAACTATCGTAGCGGTTGTTAGTCCTGTTCTATTCGCTTCAATTGTGGTATTTGCACTTGTAGCAGCACCATGGGTTCCTACTGCTGATGAATTAAGTGATGCGTTTAAATCGGTAAGTATATTACTGCCAAAGCCGGTACCACCAAAACGTATTATGCCGCTGCTTCCATTAAATGTTATTGAAGTTAAGGATATTGCCCAATAAGAATTTGACACCCCTTGCAAAGTATTTCCCCAACTGGCATCTTGGTGCGATGCATTATTAAAAGTTGAGGGATAAGTTGGCGTATGCGACACCCTCACCGAGCCGGCGCTTGTTAGGTTAGAAGTATATGCCAACCAAAGCGGCCGATAATCGCCTGAGGAAGTGCCCATTGGAAATAAACCCTTGTCATCGGCAATGCTAAAAGCGGTGGCGCTAAACCATCTTCTAAAATAACCGCCGTATAAATAGCCCGCGCTGCGAACTATGGTTCCGGGTGCTGACTCAGATAAGCCCAAGGTGAGTGTGCTGCCTGTAATATCAACGTTACCTGCACTTAAGTTTAATTCGTTTGCTATTTGAGATGAGTTGGGAATTTGAACTGTAGAGCCTGGCGCATTAATCAATAAATTATAAAGAGGCCTTGTACTTTCGAAACGCATAACACTTCCACTTATTGTAGTGGGACTACCCATTGCTACAACACCCCCTGTATATCCAGTTCCGGTGTTAGACATGTTGAGATATCCTAGGGTTAAACCATTTACAACACACAAGGTTCCTCCCGACATGGCGAAAACATCGTTGCTATTATTCATCATAAAAGATTCGCTGCCCGTGGAGGGATTGCCGATGATACCAACATTCACTAATCCAGCCGTCATTAAAAATGTCCAGATAATCGATGAGTTTGGTGATATCCTTCCCGAAACATTTAAGGTGCCGCCATTCACTTCAAGTGTGCTAGCTGTATTTGGTGTAATTCTGTTAACTGTTGCCGTTCCGACATTTATTATTCCCGCATCTAAACGAATGGCACCATTCAATGTCCAATTTATATTTGCACTGCTGTTAATAGTGCCGCCATTATTCCATAAACGGGCATTAGCAGGGATACTTGGGTCAAGTATAAATGGCGTGAAGGTTGAAGCACTTGAAATTTTCAAAGTACCATTGCTAAGGCTAAGTCCGCCATTTGACATGGTAATCACGGAGGTCACTTCCAATACATTGCTTTGATTGGTTCCTTTATTCACCGTTATTCCTCCGTCAAATGCAGTAGTGCCGGTGCTTCCCGAAATAGTATTACTGGCTGATCCCGTAAAAGTAACCCTACCTGTACCCGATGTAAAAGTGCCATTATTTGTAAAATCGCCACCTACTGTAATTGGCACATTATTCGTTGAGTTCGTAAATGTGCCATCATTCATAAAATTGCCGAAAAACTTGGCCGCGCTTGAACCTGTAGTTAATGAAATGGTACCGCTATTAAAAAATGTACCGCTTACGTTTAGAGCAATATTTTGCAAGGTAACATTTGCCCCACTTGTAATTGAAAAATTACCGGCAACATTTACCACCCTGCTGCTTGAACTACCATTTATGCCACTTGTGCCATTCATACTAAAATCACCGCTAAGGGTAAGTGTTGCGTTGGATGTGGTGAGATTTAAAATAGCGCTGCCTGATAAGGTAACACCGATGACACTTTGAGCAGAAGAAAGACTTATGGTGTGGCCGTTAGCAATAATCACACTATCAGCAGACGTAGGCACTACCCCTCCTGCCCAGGTGCTTGTTAAACTCCAGTTGCCGCTTGTGGCAGATGTGATGTTGCTTGCCTGACTATAAAAAACACTTAAAAAAAAGTAAAACACAAGAGGCAAATAAATGGCCCTTTTTGATTTCAGATTTTTAATTAAAATGTTTGAAGAATAACTATCCATTTTTAGTATTAATAATGCCGTGTCTAAAACATAAATTCACGATCAAGCATTAATTCTCCACGCGAATGCGATTTTCATGCCGACTTATAACAATATGTAAATGAGGTATTTGGATAATATAAGTT
>JBAXXZ010000386.1:0-2866 GCA_037127575.1 Bacteroidota bacterium
TTTAATACACATTTTATTTCAGCAATTTTCTTTTACTATGTTTTTCTGAGTTCCTAAGGAAATCCATTGAGTAATGAACATCCTAAGAAAACTGACAAATAATCCCGCCCATTAACATCATCGTAATGATCCAATAACCGGCATGCATGGCAATGTATTTAAAGCTTTTGCGTTCAAACAATGCATTGATGGCAACGATTGGCAAACCCGACATTAATCCGCCCATAAAGCCATGAAAAACGCCATGTTTAAAAGTGCGGAAATTATGACCTACCCTATCCATGATGCTTTTGAAGAATTGTCCTACTTCAGAGTTGGCATCATCAATTGGCTGACCAAAAAACAATGAGTACAATGAGAATTGGTGAATGACCATAAATTGAATGCTAAAGGCTAACAAAAAACTAAAAATAAAAGCGAGACTTAAAATTTTTCCCATGTTCACTGATTTCATTTTATCTTCGGTCATATCGGCTTCACGCATCCAAGCAGTTCCGAAAACTTTTGGATGATACCAGATAAATCCCATGATTAATGGCACAATGGCCGCAATTAAAAGAACTACAAAATTTACATGCATAGTTTTTGGTTTTAAAAATGTATTTCAAATATAATGTAATTTTTATTTGATGTTCAAACACTTCAAAATTTAACAAATAGTTTTTTGGTGATTGAACCACTTAGGCACTAAGCATACGAATTGGTTTTTGTTTTTAATTACAGGACACTAAACGCGCTGCTTGATTTAATCCATGTCTTACATCCTGCCGTCTTGTTTCTTGCCTCTTTTTTTACCACCCTTCATAAATTCAGGGCAGGCAATAGATACATAGGAAACATAGAAATGAATTCCTTATGTTTAAGAACACATAGGCGCCTCGCAAAGCTCAGCGTGATTCGATCAATGTCTTATCTCCTACCGTCTTGCATCTTGCATCTTTTTTGAACCACTTAGGCACTAAGGATTTTTTTAAAAGAACACTAAGGGCGCTTCGTTTAGCGTGATTCGATCAATCTCTTATCTCCTGCCGTCTTGTTTCTTGTTTCTTTTTTAACCACTGAGGCACTAAGGATTTTTTTAAAAGAACACTAAGGGCGCTTCGTTTAGCGTGAAGTGATCAATGTCTTATCTCCTACCCTCTTGTTTCTTGTCGCTTTTTTTACCACTGAGACACTAAGGATTTTTTTAAAAGAACACTAAGGACGCTTCGTTCAGCGGGATTCAATCAAGGTCTTATCTCCTGCCGTCTTGTTTCTTGCATCTTTTTTTTACCACTTAGGTACTAAGGATTTTTTTAAAAGAACACTAAGGGCGTTGCGCACCTAGCGACTCGAACATTATCTTATCTCCTGCTGTCTTGTTTCTTGTTTCATTCCCCGGTGATTTGATGCAAAAAAAGGAACACCTTTCGGTATTCCTCTAATCTTGTTCAAAAATGTACACTCAAGGATTTTATGATTTAATTCACCAAGCGGGTCATTTTTAATTTTTAAACCAATAGCTATCGGTTCAATTTTTAATTATTTACTGTTGTTCTAAAAATTTATTAAACTCATCAGTAGTCGTACTGAAAGAAAAAATTTCGCTTACTTGGTAGTACTCACTTTTATTGATACAATAAGCGTAGGCGTATTTGGCATATTGTAATTTATCATCATCCATGCTAAACAATTTGCAAATTTCACGCACTTGGTTCACCGAAATACAAGCGTTTTTTGTGGCAATTTTTGCGGTGCTCATTTTTGTATCAGAAAATGGTTTTGCTTCAACCGATGCTTTCATTTTATCAAAGCTAACCTGACTCATGGCCACTGAGCAACCGGCCTTTGGTGCAGGCGCAGAGTTGTTCATTGTAGTATTCGTATTATGATTGTCGTTTTGGTTATGATTCATATTTCCTGAAGAGGATGAAGTGCTGGTAACAGTGGTGGAGGTAGTGGTATTCATACCGTTGGCATTGGTATTGGTGTTCATGCCCATGCCATTTACATTCATGTTAATGCCCATACCGCCAACATTCATATTGATGCTAACATCGTCGTTTGATTTTGTGGTGGTGGTGGTGCTTACTGTGGTGGTATTTACATTGGTGTTCATGCCCATCGTGTTGGTGTTCACATTGGTGTTGGTGTTCATATTTACGTTTCCGTCAGTACCGTTACCGTTATCATCACTTTGATCAGCCGTATGGTATTGCACTGTGGCCACACCTGTTGATGCTTCTGCCAAAGGCACTTGACCAAAATAACGGAGTTTCATTTGCAATTTGGTATCCTTCTTAATTCTAAAAGTGTGCTCGTAGCCTGCCATTAAAGACATATTTTGTTTTAATTGCGGATAGGCTTTGTTTTCGAATTCAATGCGTAAACTCACATTCGGTGATACACCCGTAACCTTCACATTAGATTCGGGTTTGGCGTTTTGCTTTATGCCGTTGATAAAAATATAAAAGGTGTCACCGTCTTCAGAAAACACCACAAGGTTTACCACATTTTGTGATATGGCCATAAAGCCCATGAGCATGGCCGTGCATAAAAATAGAATCGATTTTTTCATTTTATTTTTGTTATTGATGGTTTTAAAAATATTCAGTTAATGTATTCTTTTCAAGTAAGTACTCAAACAAATTTCTCTCCCTTTTTCACTTTCACATCATTCACAAAGTTTCGGATTTGTTGTTCATCTTGTTTTTTGCAAATCATTAAAATGCCTTCACTTTCAACCACAATATAATCTTCCAAACCTTGCATTACAACAAGCTTGTCGTTGGGCATATTCACGATACAATTTTTAGAATCATATACCATAACTTTTGAGCCTACAATGGTATTTCTGGAGCGAACCGTGTATCTCACCGACTATTTA
>JBAXXZ010000387.1:0-2845 GCA_037127575.1 Bacteroidota bacterium
TAAATGCAAATATATTCCAATTCACTGGGTATGCACTTAATAAATTTACATTATGTTATTTCCTGAATTTAAAGAATTTGCATTGCCCGAAATTTTGTGCGTGTTGGCTTGCATTGGTTTTCTACTCATATTGATTAATTACCTGATTAATTATTTACCGCTATCCTCATTTAAGTTTTCAAGAATGGAAGGACCCTTTCTTGATGAGCCTGTTTCTGTAATCATTTGCGCTAGAAATGAGGATGATAATCTAACCGAATTTCTTCCGAAAGTTTTAAGCCAGGATTATTCAAATTTTGAAGTGGTGGTAGTGAACGATTGTAGTTGGGATAATACTGAAAATGTGATTGATGAGTTCGCGAAATTTTTTCCCAATCTAAAAAAAGCAAATATTAAAGAAGACGCCTATTATAAACATGGTAAAAAATTTGCCATGTTGGTGGGGATTAAAGCAGCTGCCTACAACCGATTAGTATTTACTGATGCCGACTGCTATCCTAGTTCCGAACAATGGTTAAGCCAAATGGTGCAAGGTTTTAGCCAAGATAAAGAAATCATTTTGGGATATGGTGCCTATGAAAAGAAGGGTAGTTTTTTAAACCGTTTAATTCGCTATGACACATTTACTATTGCCGTACAATATTTATCGGCTGCCATTAAAGGAAATGCTTACATGGGCGTTGGACGAAATTTGGCCTATACAAAGGACTTGTTTTTTAGAGAAAAAGGTTTTTCTAAACATTATCACATTCAATCGGGGGATGATGATTTATTTGTGAATAATGCTGCTAATTCTAAAAACGTCAATATTTGTTTAAGCACCGATGCCATCACATATTCAAAGCCGAAACTAAGTTTTAAGGATTGGCGCATTCAAAAGGCAAGGCATTTAACAACGGCACCATTATACAAAAGTGAATCAACATTTAAATTGATGTTTAATTATGCGAGTTTGTATTCTTTTTATATCACCTTGTTTTTATTGTTGTTAAGTCCTAACACATTATTGTTGTTGCCCATTTTATTTATACTAAAGATTTTGAGCCAAGTTATTATTATTAATAAAGCGGCACAGAAGTTAAATGAAAAGGATTTGTTATGGGGCGGTGCAATACTTGAACCCGTTTTATTAATAATTTACCCTATCTTTCACATAACCAAATTATTTTATAAGCCAAACAAGTGGAACCATTAAGGCCTGAAGATATTCAACGATTATCGACTAAAGCTGTATATGATTGCAATTTGGTGATGTTGGCATTAAATAATGGTGATCAAAAGGCTTATGCGGAGTTATTGCAGCGCTATCACGAAAGTGTGTATTTCATGATGATGAAAATGTGCAATAACAAGGATGACGCTGAAGATTTAACCATTGAGGCTTTTGGCCGTGCATTTAAAAAACTCGAACAGTACAATCCTGAATTTGCATTTAGCACTTGGCTGTTTAAAATTGCAAGTAACAATGCCATCGATTTTTTAAGACGCAAAAAGCAGAAAAATGCGATTTCAATTGATTCGGGATTTGAAGATTCAGAGCGCCCTGATCATTCAGCAAACATTGTTTCACAAACCTTAGATCCTGAAGAAAGTTTTATTAAAAAACAAAAAATTGAAGCTGTGCGGGTGCTGGTTGAAAATATTAAACCAATGTACCGCGAAATGATTGAGTTGTTTTATTTTCAAGAAATGAGTCATGAAGAAATTTCTCAAAAGCTCAACTTACCAATTGGCACCATTAAAGCCCAGTTATTTCGAGCCCGTGAATTGCTTTATAACGCACTCAAACGTTCATCTTACCATTTATAGTGATTCAAATTCTTCACAAATATTTTCCCGATTTAAGTCCGACTCAAATTCAACAATTTGAAAAATTGAAAGAATTATATGCGTATTGGAACGAACGCATCAATGTGATTTCGCGAAAGGACATTGATTTATTGTACGAGCGACATGTTTTACACTCCTTGGGCATTGCTAAAGTGATGTCGTTTAAAGCCAACACAGCTGTGCTTGATGTTGGCACCGGCGGCGGATTTCCTGGTATTCCCTTAGCCATACTCTTTCCTGAAGCAAATTTTACTTTGGTTGATAGCATTGGAAAAAAAATTAAAGTGGTAAATGAAGTGTCGGAGGCCATTCAATTAAGCAATGTAAAAGCTATTCACCAAAGGGCAGAAGAAGTGAATCAAAAATTTCATTTTGTGGTGAGCAGGGCTGTTACTGACTTTCCCTTGTTTTACAATTGGGTTAGAAATAAATTCCTAAACCAACAATTTAACGATAAGCCCAATGGCATATTATATCTAAAGGGAGGCGATTTAAAGGTAGAGTTTGGCAAGTATTACGATAAAGCCAAATTTTATGACTTAAAAGATTTTTTTAGCGAAGAATTTTTTGAGACAAAAAAAGTGGTGTTTTATCAAGTATAGTTTTTACACTGTTTTGAGGCAGCTATTGAATTCAAAATGCTTGGAAATAAACGCGAAGTTTTTCAAGTCAAAGGACGGGCTTTTGCAACAAATACCTACACAAGAGAAAAGAACTTCGCATGAAAATAATTCGCTGTATTTATTATGCTAAAATCTTAGGGCATAATTCTTTAACAGAAATTTCAAAAAACTCAGCGTAATTTCACATTTGATCGAATTAATTCCCAATTATCATGGAAGAACAACTCTTCACACTTGATCATCCCATAATTGGGTAACCAACAGCTGTTGCTGACGTGTACTGTTTTTGTTTCTTTGGACGCAGGATCAAAATAAGTGAAGTTGTAAGTAATAAATCGCACTTTATCAACAACCCTACCATCAGCAAATTTAAGGGTGTCTTTAAAAATGAA
>JBAXXZ010000388.1:0-2843 GCA_037127575.1 Bacteroidota bacterium
AATTTGTTGAATCTAGGAGGAATTCTCTGAAAGTCACGTTTTTAATAGCTTTCATCAAATCGGCATCTATGGCGATTTTGTCATTGGATAAACGTGCTATCTTTTTTTCTTTTCTAATAAATTGAAAATTAAGATTAATAATACATGACTCAATTGTTTCATTATTTATGGAATAGCCATATTCTTTTATAAGTAAGGCTTTAAGGGATGTGGTTTTAATCTCACCATCATCAATTAAATATTTTAAAATGGTACTTTCTTCAACCCTCTTTGAATTATTTATTTCTTGTGAGAATAATTCTAATAATTCTTTCTCTGTAGATGATAATTTTAATTTCGTGTCTTCTTCAGCTATGCATATAAAATTAAAATAAGACCTTGAATATTTGACATAAAGAAAAGGATCGCGTGAACCGTGATTCAAAAAGTCCATCATCATTGGCAATCGACCCAATTTGAATTTTAGCAATTTATAATCATGTACCAAATCTCGGCGCAATTGCATATTGGCTTGGTCAATCGCTTGGTAAATCTTCTCTTTCGAAATTCTATCAAAATTAATAGTTGAAGTGCCTGGTATTAAGCTACTGCCACTCGCCATTAATTTCCTGAGCGTGTCCTTATTGTATGTTGTGTCGCCATATAAGGCAATAGGTACCAAAAAATTATTTGAGTAATTGCCAATGAAATCAATTACCGTTAAATATGATTTATTTTCAAGCTTTCTTAAACCACGACCTAATTGTTGAACAAATACAATGGCCGATTGTGTTGGTCTTAACATGATGATTTGATTCACACTCGGGATGTCAATCCCTTCATTAAAAATGTCAACAGTGAAAATGTATTTTAGCTCATTGGCTTCCGATTCCAAATTATTGATTGCTGTAGCTCTTTGTTCTTCACTGCTTTCACCTGATAAGGCAATTGATTTAAGGCCTCTCGCATTGAAGCCTTTGGATAATGCTTCACTTTCTTCAATTTTAGAACAAAAGATTAAACCTCGCACTTTACCATTGTCTGTGCCGTAAATATTAGCTTTTTCAAGTATTCTACCGATTCTTTCTTTTGAAGTTAAAAGATTAAAATCAGCATTTTCAGTGAGGATTTCTCCATTTACAGAAATATCTGTTACACCATAATAATGAAATGGACTTAAAATATTTTCATCCAAAGCCCGATGTAAACGTATTTCATAAGCAATGTTATAATTGAATAACTTAAAAACATCTGCGCCATCAGTTCTTTCTGGTGTTGCAGTCATGCCCAATAAAAACTGAGGTTTAAAATGCTCTAATAAGCGAATATATGAATCTGCGCCTGCGCGATGCGTTTCATCTATCACGATATAATCAAAATGGACTGCGGAAAATTGAGCTAGGTTATCTTCTTTTGAAATGGTTTGTATTGTACTAAAAATATAATCTGCTTCTAATTCTTTTGTGTTGCCAGAATAAACACCCATCTTTATTGAATTGCCAAAAATACTTTGGTAAGCACGCATTGCAGCCTGTGCAATATTTAAGCGGTGAACAACAAACAGGAATTTTTTTGGTTTGAATTTTTTTACATCAAAGGCAGATAGATAGGTTTTACCTGTGCCTGTTGCAGAAATTAAAAGTGCTTTCTTTTTACCCTGATTTCTTAAATGTTGAATGTTTCCCAAAGCCTCAACTTGCATGGCATTGGGTACAATTTCCCTTTGGTTAGAAATTAATAATTCAGTTTTTACTCGCTTAGAATAATCTACCTGCTTGTTATATAAAACTTCGTAATTATTTATGAAGGCCAAATCGACTTTTGTCGCTTTTTCATATTCACTCGTAAATTCCTGAATAGCATTGAAAATAATTTGACTTAAGGGTGTAGCCGTAATTTTTAAATTCCATTCAATATTGGAGCATAGTGCTGAGGCTGTCAAATTGCTGCTGCCTATAATTAAATCATAAACCTGTTCATTCTTAAATAAATAACCTTTTGAATGAAAAGCATCTTCTACTGAAATCTTTAATTCAATATTTTTAAATTGCAGTAAACGGCGCAGTGCTTCAGGTTGTGTAAAATTCAAGTATTGTGAAACCAAAATTTTTCCTTTGATTCCTTTTTTTTCTAAGGCAATTAAGGTTTCAATTAATGTAGCTACACCACTGGTGGTAACAAAGGCGACCGAGAACCAAAATTCCTGGCAATTGTTTAAACTTTGAATGAGTGTAGAAAGGATTTTTTTGCCCTCTTTTTTATCGTTAACTAGAAATTGAGGTAAATATGGTGTGTAAGCAGGAATTTGATGATCAATGAAACCAGATTTTAAACTTTGTTCTAATTTATCCTGATTAGATTGCATACTTCTCTGCCATTAGTTTTTCCATTATTGGAATATCTGCTCCTGCCCAATCCAAATGTGCTAATTCATCGCAAGTTAACCATTGATAAGAAATGTGTTCTGTTAAAGTAACGTCTGTACTTTCACTCTTACAAATGAAACTATGCATGATTAAATGAAAATCAGGGTATTGATGACTAACTGTTAAGAAGGGTGCGTGAATTTCAATGTCCATTTTTAGTTCTTCCCGAATTTCTCTTTTTATACCTTCCTCCCTTGATTCACCGGCTTCAATTTTACCACCTGGGAATTCAAATTTTTCGGAGATATACGCATACTTGTTTTCACCCCTTTGTACACAAAGAATTTTGTTGTTGTAAAAAATGATGGCGGCTACTACTTCAACGGTTTTCATTTATTTCATTTGGACTTATTCAAAAGTAATGTTTTTTGGCATTTTTACCACCTTATAATTATTTTTCTTCCTCCGCCAAAACCTCAATCTTCCCCTCCCTTACCA
>JBAXXZ010000389.1:0-2831 GCA_037127575.1 Bacteroidota bacterium
CACTTTTTGCAATTCAAGTTCTAAATGCGAAATCGCTTTTTCCATTAAGGATTTGGCTTGATCTAAAACACTTTTTATTTCTGACATATTTCTTATTCTAAATATTAAACTTTTACCTGAAACAATTCCACCAATTTTTTTACCACAAAATCAATTTCTTCTTTGGTGTTAAACTTACTAAAACTAAATCGCACCGATGGTCTTTCCATTTCAATACCCAAGCCTCTTAATACATGGCTCCCTTGATTACTTCCACTACTACAGGCACTTCCACCACTGGCAGCGATGCCTGCAATATCCAAATTAAACAAAATCATTTCAGCATCAGCGTGTGCAGGAAAACGACAATTTAAAACGGTGTACAATGACTTTTCAAAACTTGTTTCACCATTAAAATCCATGCCTTCTATTTGCAACAATAATTGGGTACGCATATACTCTTTTAATCCAAAAATATATTTTTGATGCTCTTCCATGTGGGTATAACACAATTCCAACGCTTTTGACAAACCAACAATGCCGGCCACATTTTCTGTTCCTCCACGCATGTTGCGCTCTTGCGAACCGCCGTGAATAAAGGGGCTGATTTTATGTGCGTGATGAATATACAAAAACCCTACACCTTTGGGTCCATGAAATTTATGTGCCGCACAAGCCACAAAATGCACTTTCATTTTTTGTAAATCCATGGGATAATGTCCCATGGTTTGAACTGTATCGCTATGAAAGATGGCATTGTATTTTTCACATAATTCACCAACCTTTTCCATGGGTAACAAAGTGCCTATTTCGTTGTTGGCATGCATTAATGACACCAAGCTTTTTGGATGAGCTTGAAGCAATGATTCTAACTCATTTAAATCGATGTTGCCTTTTTCATCCACCCTTAACCAACTGGCCTTTATCTTTCCTTCTTTTTCCAACACCTTAATGGTATGTTCAACCGCGTGGTGTTCTATTGGGCTCGAAATAATATGTTGAATGCCAAATGTGGCCACACTTTGCACAATGGCCATGTTATCAGCTTCTGTTCCACCTGAAGTGAAAAATATTTCGGCTGGAGAAACATTCAACAATTTTGCAACTGTTTTCCTGGCATTTTCAATTGAAGAACGTGTTTTTCTGCCAAAGGCGTGAATAGACGATGGATTTCCAAAATCCTCTGCAAAAAGAGGCATCATGGCTGTTAAAACCGCTTCATCCAACTTTGTGGTGGCGGCATTATCTAAATAAATTTTCATTTTATAATTGGTTGGTAAAATTAGTTATTTACTTTGATTAATCAGAAAACAAAAAAGCGGGTATTTAGCCCGCTTTTAAATGAATATAACTTCTACTATTCCTTGATTAACTTCACAAATTTAACCCTACTGCCGTCTTGTACCTTGATGACATAAATACCGTTGGCTTTTCCATTTAAATTTACTTTAAAATCTCCGGCTTCTGCTGAGTCATGATAAATTAATTCACCAATTGGGTTGTAAACGCTAATTATGATAGGGTTTTGCGTTTCAATTGTAAAAATGCCATTGCTTGGATTCGGATAAATATTCAATGTTATTGCCGAAGTATTTTCTTTTAATCCATCACAGTTTTGAACAGATTGACTAAATGTGGCAACATTCGAACAGTTGTTATTATCTAGGCCGGTTATCGTATAAACAGTGCTTACAAGGGGATTTACAACCAATACACTAGTGGTTGGTTGGTTTATAACCGACCATGTATAATTATTGGCGCCACTTGCTGTTAAACTAACAGTTTCACCGATACAAATTAATGTTCTGCTACTGCTTACATTAATAATAGGCAATGGATTTACAGTAACATTCATTACAGCTAAGGTTGAACATGTTCCACTTGAACCCAATACACTGTATGAAGTGTTTATACTAGGGGTTGCGCTAATATTGTTTTGATTCGAACCAGTGTTCCAGGAATAAGTTGAAGCCCCATTGGCAGTTAAATTAACCGTTTCGCCACTACAAACCAAAGTATTGCCTGTAATTGTTACTGTTAATGAATTTCCTACAGTAATTGTGGCTGTGGCAGGTACTGGCATCGAACATCCAAATGCGTTAACACCATTAACCGAATAAACACTAGTGGCAGTAGGTGTTACAATTGGTCCGCTTGGGTAGAAAGTATAATTGCTTGCACCGATTGGACTAAGCGTAAAACTATCACCGAAACAAATTCCGCCACTTGTCATATTGATGTTTGGATTCGGCATTACGGATACCGCCATTACGGCAACTGAATTACATCCTGCTGCGCTGGTTCCAAATACACTGTAATTGGTTGTAACCGAAGGCGACACTGTGATACTTGGTCCGTTTGTTGTACTCCATGAGTAAGTAACAGCACCGCTAGCTGACAAAGTAGTTATTCCACCCAAACACAACGTGTTGTTACCTGTAATACTAATAGATGGTCTTGCATTCACAATCACAGCAAAAGTAGAAGCCGGATTTGAAATACATCCTGTTAAAGCATTTGTACCTATTACCGAGTAGGTGGTATTTACAGATGGTGTTAGAGGCAACAAGGCTGAATACGTATAGGTGTTAGCGCCTATAACGGTTGGCGTAAAAGGCAAGCCCAAACAAACCGAACCACTCAAAGCACTTACATTCGGTAATGTAACTACAGTTACATTCGCCACAGCTTGATTTGCAGAAATACAACCCATTGAACTAGTTGCAATCACTGTATACGCATTGCTACTTACTGGTGAAACCACGAAGTTGCCACCGGTGATTGTGTAGGTGGCTGTACCGGATGGATTAACACTCGGGGTTAAGGTAATTGAATTTCCAAAACAAATACTA
>JBAXXZ010000390.1:0-2829 GCA_037127575.1 Bacteroidota bacterium
CCAATTCTTCCGCTTGGATTTTTATTTGTCCCAGTCCGGCGCCAAATATCAAACTCTTTACGCTTGCAATGCGCCAAGCCATGCTTAGTGAATCGAAAATACGTCCATTCGCCGATGTGTCTGTTCCGGCCAAAATATTGTAAAACCTTATGGTGACAGGATTTGCAGGAAAATAATAAAGTAAAAAAATAAAGGCAATAAAAGCCCCCAGCAAAAACATTAAGCTGATATAAAACGGCCGCTTATACGCGGTTAATTGTTTTCTGAATTTTATGCCCAAAATAAAAGCAGTAATAAGTGTGGCGCCCAAAACACCAAAAGAAAGCGACATGATTAATGGTGACAAGACTAAAAAAAGCGTAAGATTTTGATGCTTTTCGAACTGGCCAAAAATGGCCTTAAACAAATAATAATAAACAATTGGTATCAGAAGGAGGGAATAATAGGACGCTTCGTAGGTTAATAATTTTAATCGCGGAAAATCTGTCACGCCTTGCGTGAGAATATTTACCCACCAAACCCATGATTGGTATTTGGTTTCCATATAAAGAAACGGAATTGCCAATATGCTCAGCACAAAATTAACAATCACAATTTGTTTGAATAATTTACTTAAGTGTTGATACTGATTAAAAAAATAATAGAAACTAATGACGCAAAAATAAGTTGAAATAAATAGGCCATTCGAAAATACAAAGCTTTTAAAATCAACGCCTAAATAAAGGTGTATACAATCGTAAATTAGTAAAAAGGCAAAAAATGGAAAAGCATAGGTTTTTGATTTTCTTTGAATTAATTGAAAATAAAAAAACGGACTAAGCACATTGGTGTACAATAAGCCTTTGGGCAAAAACATGGCGTTAACGAAAAAATAAACCTGTGCAATCAGTGTATACTTACTGATACTATATCGGCGATTTGACTTTTCTGAATATTCCAAAATTGGCGATGTATGGTTTTGCTGCATCAAAATAAATAAATTTTATGCTGATGAAAAATGTAACCAAATATATCAACTTAAAAACATTGCTTGTGGAAATAATATAAGCCAATAAAAAAGCAACAGGTAATAAAACCAGTAGCCATGAAAAATTACGAATATTTAAAATTAATTTGTGAAAAGTATAATACTGAAAAGGGATGTTGATAAAAGTAGATAAAATAAGGCCGTACAAAATTCCGTTTATGCCATAATAATAATGACCTAGGAGCATGAAAATAAAATGACTACTGCGAATCAATATTTCGAACAATGAATTTAGCTTAATTAAGTGGCTGCTGTTATTGAAGTAAAATGGTGTAATGATTAATAGCATGCCGGCCTCGAACACCAAATACAATTTGATAAAGAAAATGCTTTGAAGGTAAGTTTCAGGGCCCAACCATAATTGAAAAAGAAAATCTCCGCCCAATATTAAACCCAAAATAATGAGCCAACCAATAATGGCAATGATTGCCCTCGAAACAAAATAGAGTGGAAAAATGTTGTTTTTAGCTTGCAATTCATAGGAGGCTCTAGGAAAGATAAAAGCCCCAAAAGACAAGAAAAAATTATGAATATTGGTGCCAATCATTGACGCAATGTAATAATAACCCATTGTTTTAACGTCGGCAAACCAAGCCACGGCCAATTTATCAGTTAAAAAACCAAACAGTGCAATTGATGACTGCAACCAGTACCATAAATTATATTTTAAATAGTCGGTGCGATGTTTCAAAAATTGCAAATCGGGCCATTGGAGTAATTCGTGCTTAAATCTGAACAAGCAAAAGAGTTGTATTCCGATATTAAAAAGATTAACAATGATGCCGGAAATTAAAATACTGATTAAGCCTTCACCAAAACTACAAAGCAATAATGCTGTAATTATTACCGAACATTTTGAAAGACATTGCAATTTTGAGTTGATATCAAATCTTTCAAAAGCTTTAAACACCGAAAGAATGGCTATTTCTATAAATTTAATGCCAACCGAAACGCAGCCAAGAAATAACAATAAGCCGGCAAAAGCCAAATTCTCCTTTTTATAAAATAAGGCGATAAAATTGCTACTGTAAAAAATACCGCCAAGTAAAGCTGCAGCAAGGCAAAGAAAAATGGCAAACGAAAAATTAAAGCGAAATACTTTTTTTATGGCGTCTGTATTGTTATTTGCTCTGAATTTTGAAATTAAACTAATGCTGGTATCTCCAACGCCGATGTTTAATACATTTATTCCAAGGGTAATGGTGTTAATCAGCATCCACAAACCATATTGTTCGATGCCAATTTTAGAAATAAAAAAAGGCGTAGATAATATCACCAAAAGAGGATAGCTTGTTAACTCCAAAAATGTCCAAATGGAGTTTTTATAAAATTGAATGCGGCTAAGTGACATATGGCTAATTTAAACCATTTTTAATTAATTGCAATAAAGGTGCTGTGGCATTCGCCTTTATAAATACCAGCTAAATGGGCCATTTCATTGCGATATAAAATTAATCTCGAAAGAACTGTGCTTTTCATTAAATTAAAGTTATTCGGAAGATCAAAACGGGATAGCCAGGTGAAAAATCATAGATGAACTTGGTAATCAGATATTTTTAAAAAATTATTCCATTATTAATCAATAATTTTGAGGGCAGAAACTAATGCAAACAAACACGTTTTGGGAAGATAGGGCCAAAAAATATGGTCATACGGGTGATGCTGATCCTTTCTATTATTGCTTTGATCAAGCGGCAAGAATATTTGTAATTAACAGTATTCTGAAAAAATTTGGTCTATCAGCTGGATATATTATGGATTTTGGTTGTGGCAGCGGTGATTTTATTCCGGGTCTTCTTAAA
>JBAXXZ010000391.1:0-2814 GCA_037127575.1 Bacteroidota bacterium
GTGTAATGGTAAAAGGTATAACCGCGAAACCTTAGAAGTACGGTTCAAGGGTAAATCCATTTCGGATGTATTAAACATGACAATTGATAATGCTTGTGTGTTTTTTGAAAATGTACCGAACATTTATCGCCAAGTAAAAACTTTGCAAGATGTTGGTTTGGGTTATATCACCCTAGGTCAGCCTGCCACCACTTTAAGTGGAGGAGAGGCACAGCGCGTGAAGTTATCAACTGAATTAAGCAAACGCGATACAGGAAACACATTTTATATTTTAGATGAACCCACTACAGGTTTGCATTTTGAAGACATCCGTATTTTATTGGATGTACTTTATAAATTGGTAAACAATGGCAATACGGTTTTGGTGATTGAACACAATTTAGATATTATTAAAGTAGCCGATTACATTATTGATATGGGACCCGAAGGTGGAAAGGCCGGCGGTGAGCTGCTATTCTCAGGAACCACAAAAGAATTGTGCAAGCATAAAAAAAGCTACACGGCTCAGTTTTTGAAGAAGGAGATGGGTTTGTGACCAACGCTAGTATTAAATTAAAAGCCCCTACTATAAATGAATATCAATGGGAAATCATTCATGAAAAGAAAACAATTTGAATGTCTTTTTAAAGTTGAAATTAAATAGAAAACATAAATTTGTTTAAGGCTGTCTTCTCTATTCTTTTTTGTTTAACACTTCCACAGCCTTTATAACAGCATCGTCGCTTTGATTCAGAATTGGATAATATGCGTCCTTGTCAAATAAATTCCTACCTATCAAAGCCTTTAACAGCGCCTTTAAGCCTATTTCGTTACCGTTAATGTTTCCCTTAATTTTTTTAGATTCTATATTTTTTTTCAAAAGAGCAATCACTGATTCATTTATTTGATAGTCTTCAATAAAAGATTTCGCTTGGTAATTTTTCATTAATTCGATGCGGTGCTGATCGGCATATTCAAATGCAAAACCGTTTAACACCCCATTGTAATACAAATGATTCACCGTTTTGTTGTATTTGGTAGTGTCTAACGAAACAAAAATATCCGGTACTATACCGCCGCCGCCATATACTGTTTTTCCGCCTGGTGTTTTATATTGTTTGCTTTTATCCGTCTTAATACTATCGGCATTGTACAATTCTCCGCTTTCAAATCGGCTATACTCTTCATTGTAATAATCGTCTAAACTTTTATTGTATGGTTTTTGAATGCATCGCCCAGTTGGTGTATAATACCGTGCAATGGTTAAACGAAAAGCCGAGCCGTCGGGTAAATCAATTTGATCTTGTACCAGGCCTTTACCAAAACTTCTTCTGCCAATAATCAGCGCCCTGTCATTGTCTTGCAGAGCACCTGCCAATATTTCGCTGGCACTTGCGCTACCTTCATCAATCAACACCACCATGTCGTTTTTTTCAAAACTTCCACGCGAGGTGGCATTGTAGGTCTTTTTAGGATGTGCCCTACCTTCAGTATAAACAATTTGCAAACCATCCATTAAAAACTCATCTGCTAAATCTACTGCTGTTTTTAAAAAACCACCGCCGTTGCCGCGTAAATCTAAAATCAATTTTTTCATCCCTGCCTTACTTAAATCATTGAAGGCTTTAATGTATTCGTCGTAAGTGGTGCTGGCAAAGCGTGAAATTTTGATAAAACCAATTCCGGGTTTAATCATGTAAGCAATGTCGATACTGTAAATAGGAATACTGCCTCTTGTAATTTTGTAATCATTGATGCCGATGACACCGTTTCGTAAAATGCTAACGGTTACAGTACTGCCGCTTTTTCCACGCAATTTTTCAAAAACTTGTTTGTTGGTGATTTTAATGCTCGCCACCGACTTGCCATTCACTTTTACAATTTTATCACCGGCTTTAATGCCCAGTTTTTCTGAAGGACCGCCAATTATCGGATTCACCACACGAATGGTGTCATTCACAATGTTGAATTCAACGCCAATGCCGTCGAAATTACCTTCTAAAGGTTCGTTCACTGCGCTAAAATCTTCGGCAGGTATAAAATCACTGTGCGGATCCAAGCCTTTTAACAAAGAAAGAATGGCTTTGTTTTCAAGTTGCTTGGTGTTCACAGTATCAACATACTGCATTTTGATGTATTTCAACAAATGGTCTATTTTACTTGTATTCGTTTGTTCTTGAAATTGTTTGTTTGTTTTAGAACCGAAACTAAAATAATAACCAACACACACACCAGCTGCTAAAACCAGTGCAAAATACAAGGGCATAAATGGATTAAAAGATTTGTTCGATTCTTGTTCAGGTGTGGTGTTTTCTTCAGTCACTTTTTAAATGTTTTCGAAGCGAATTTAATCATTAAACCATGTTTAAAAAATTCTCTTTACTCAACCCTTAAGTTTTTTTGGCTTCAATACATACCAAATGATTTTGTAATTTCGTTTAATGGCCATGCAACGTATTGTATTTTCCTGTTTTTTTCTTTTTCTTTTTTTGTCCTGCAACAAAAAATCGAACAATGGTCTTAACACCGGGCATCCTGTGCCATCGGTACCTGTGGCCATTACGGTTTATCCCAACAATGTTTCAAATTTTAAAATTCAAGCCATTGGCGGTGGGATGTATTTAAGTGGTGGTATTCGGGGCATCATTCTTTATAGAAAATCACAGGAAGAGTTTGTAGCCATGGAAAGAACATCTTCATATTTACCAAACAATGATGATGCCATTGTAAAAGTGCAACCAAATAATTTTACGCTTCGTGATACGGTGAGTGGATCTGAATGGCGAATCATTGATGGCACCATTACCAAAGGGCCAACACAATGGCCATTAAGAT
>JBAXXZ010000392.1:0-2809 GCA_037127575.1 Bacteroidota bacterium
AATTAAGTCCCCGTGAAAAAGAATTTTTAAAACTTGTTTGCCACGAAAAAGAATACACCTACGAACAAATTGCCGATCAAATGAAGGTACAGCACCGCACCGTAGATGGCTACCGCGAATCGGTGTTTGATAAATTCGGCATCAAATCAAAAACAGGCTTGGTGTTATTTGTTTTGAAGCACGACTTGTTTCAAGTGTTGTGAGCTTTTTGCTTTGTTGCATGATTAATTTTATTCGAATAAATCAGCCCACTAGAACTGGCTAATCAACGTTCTTCAAGCAAACGCGCGATGACACACGTAGCTTCAACATACTATTCTGTAACGATTCTAGTTCTGGCTAGTGTTTTTACAGTTGATAAATTTACTACTGGGCAAATCTCGCCTGCAAAAAGGTTTCGCATGTTTTGCAGTTAATTTGTACTTCCGCGAGTTTGAATGCTTTTTAAGTGCAGTGCTGATAGTGGTGATACCGTAAGGCCAACCATTTTGTTTATCTTTACGGGTAATCGAATTAGATCAACATGCTACTCAAACATCTGTATATGAGTTTTAGCCTAGTTATGCTTTTGCTGGCATGCAATAAAGATAAGAGCGTTGGCGCAGCTAGTATCAAACATAAACCTGGTATTATTTTAAATGGCGAGGCGGAAATGTCGCTTATGTATTTAGGTAATACACCCGATCCCGGTGCAAAGGCATTAGACCTGAAGGATGGCGATATCAGCGCATTTGTGACTAGCGATTGGAGCTCACGTGTGCACCAGAGTTTAATCGGAACGTATACCGTAACCTATAAAGCCAGCAACAAGGCAGGAGATGTTGGCTCGGCCATCAGACAAGTAAATGTGTGTTACATGGCGGATAATCTGCAGGGTGTTTACAACTCAACCGTATACGCATACAACTCAATCTATGGCACCGTTCCGGTAACGCTTACATTGGGTGATAAGCCTTCACAAGTGATCATCAATTCAATTATTGTTTTTCCGTATGTTATAGGTGCTTTTCAAGCAACTGCCACTCTCTCCGGTTTG
Source organism: Bacteroidota bacterium (assembly GCA_037127575.1). GTDB lineage: Bacteria > Bacteroidota > Bacteroidia > B-17B0 > Aurantibacillaceae > Aurantibacillus. The sequence continues at coordinate 1,037 of JBAXXZ010000392.1, forward strand.
TATCATGATGAAATTAGCTTTGACTGTGTGGATAAAGGCGCGCATTTAACAGGGTCAGGCACCATTCCCTTTGGTGGTAAAAAAATATCATTTACAAGCACCATCACTACTTCTAATAGCTCGGTGACATTCACCGAAGATTTATCCCGGCAATAAATTAATTTTTTGAAACCTTATTTAAAGGAAATGACTGCTGTTGTAAAGGTAATTTACGCTCTGTTTTTACGGGTCTTTTTACCCGTAAAAGTGACAGTCGTCATAAAATATTTCCCAATTCAAACCTCATTTCCCGAATAGTTTTATTTTTCTAGCGAATGGAATTTTTCCAAATCCTCATTTTTTTGCCGGAAAATATTACATCAAAAAAAGGCGAAAAAGTAAATAAATGCAAGTTTTCTTACATTCTGAAATCTGTAAAATGATTTACAAACAGGATAAATGTCCTGATAATGGAATTAAGGAGACTGCCTTTAAGCGATAAAACACTGTTAATCAGATTGATAAAAGATTGGCACAGCGCTTGCATTCCGCGGGAGAAATCAATTAACCACTTAGTGAATATTTCGCTTTGTTGATGAGGCCTCTAACTATACTTATTCAGGAATCGTTAGTGTGGTAAGGGATGTAGGCTTAGTTGGTTTGAATATTAATTATTTTAAGGTGACAACATTACATATGTAAGAATAAACGGCAGACCCGCTTTTAAAAAGTAGCATTCTAGTGGTCCTTTGATGTTGAATTTCACTGCACACGAAACATAAAAACAAACATATAATTTACAAATACCCCATAAAATAAAAACCATGAAAAACAGAAAATACAGTAATGAAAAAAAGTTAGCAGGAGCATTGATTTTGTTTTTTTGCTTTTTAGTGTTGCCCATCTCTCAGGTCATTGCGAATTCTTCTGAAAAAGACTTAACTAAAAAGACACCATTAGATGGCGATGTGAAATGTGCAGGCATTTTAAAAGGTAATGATGCGGCATTAGTGATGCGCGTTGAAATTGTTGGCGGTAAAAAGTTATTGCGTGTTTCTTTTAATGCGAATGAAGGCAGTGAAGGCAGCTTAAAGATGGTTGATGCCAGAGGCAAAGAAGTATTAAGGGCCAATTTTGAATTGATAAAATTTCCATACTATGCTACGGTTGATGTTACCAATCTTGCTGCCGGTACTTACACGGTGAAACTAAAAACTCAGGAAGCTGTTCACACCAACGAATTAAATATTGATTAGTATTTAAAAATAAACTTATGAAAAAATTACTTTCCGTTCTTATTCTGTCATCACTGTGCTATATTTCATTTGCGCAGGTCATTACGCCTTTCACGGTCAGAAGAACGATTACTCAAAAGGGGGGCATTTTATATCTGGCAAACACGGCTTCTAAAGCAGTTCCTACAAACATCGTCCAAAATGAAATGCCACCATCGGGCACGGGTTATGATAATAACTTCACCAATGGTTATGTTGACATTGATAACGATGCCACTACTTGGATGTCGAGCAGTGATCAGTTGAATTTACCAACCTGCAGTGAAATTAGTTGGGCAGGCCTTTATTGGGGCGCCGATTGTTCGACTGGGGATGAGAATTTTGCTACCCGTAATCAAGTAAAAATTAAAGTAAATGCTGGTCCATATATTAATTTAACGGCCGATTATTTAAAAGATAATACTGTAGGTTACCGTACTTATCACTGTTTTAAAGAGGTGACTTCTATTTTACAAAGCAATGGTTTAACCGATGTTTACACAGTTGCTAACGTTGCAAC
>JBAXXZ010000393.1:0-2787 GCA_037127575.1 Bacteroidota bacterium
AGTATAATAGCACAGCATTCAATTCAACTTTTAGATTTAAAAGGGGACTTGATTTTAGAATCAAATTTTTTTGGGCAGGATGGGCAATTATCCTTCGCCGATTTACAACCGGGGGTGTATGTGATCAAAATAAAATCAGCCTATGGTATCCTAATCAAAAAACTACTGATTAACTAAAATGGAGAGTTTATTTATTTGACGGCAGCTCTTTGCAGGCGGTCGTTAATGGCCAAGCCTAAGCCTTGTGCAGGCAAGAAATCGGTTAAAATGACATCGGCTTCACTTTCGTCGGCCAAACGCAAGTGTTTAAATAAATTTAAAGCGGCTTCTTTTAAATCGGCTTTCTCCGAGAGGTTAAACATCAAAATTTTATTGTCGAATCCCTTCATGTCCCCAAATCCAATAATGCCAATTTTTTGATTCTGAAATTTTTTGGTGTTATCCTTCAAACTACCTATGAATAAAGGCTTTCGTGGCGCATAATGACTTTTTAATTGTCCGGGTGCCAAAGGATTACCCGATTGGTTTAACCGAATTGTAAGTTTACCAATGTGGCTTTCAATCAACTCCAAGGTTAAGCCTCCCAGCCGATAAACCACCAATTCATTGTCTTCAACACCTACAATGGTAGATTCTAATCCAACCGTGCATTCGCCGCCATCGAGTATGTATGGAATCATGTTGCCCAATTGTTGCTTAACATGTTGGGCTGAGGTAGGGCTGATATACCCGAATGGGTTGGCGCTAGGCGCGGCCAGTGGAAATGGTAATTGTTTGAGTAATTGTAAAGTAAGCGGATGATTTGGCACCCTCAGCGCAACTTGGGGCAGACCTGAACAAACAATATCCGGAACAAGTTCTTTTTTAGGAAGCAAGATGGTTAATGGTCCCGGCCAAAAAATTTCGGCCAGTTTTTTTAAACGCGCATCATTCCAATGGGCATATTTTTCAACCTCAGTAATGTCTGAAAGGTGCATGATCAGAGGATCGAAGCTTGGCCGTTGTTTGGTTTCAAAAATTGAAAGCAGCGCTTTTTCATTCAAAGCATTGGCAGCAAGGCCATACACGGTTTCGGTGGGAATAGCCACCAGCCCGCCATTTACAAGTAATTGTGACGCAATGTTGAGATTATGACCAATTTGTGTGATAAGGCAAAGATACTATTAGAAATAAAATGATTTGGCTTTGAAGAAAATAATATTGATGTAAATCATGCGATCTTGCCAGGCATAGGTATTCGGGGGCATTGAAAAAACTGTATATTTGTTATCCGCTATGAATTGCAGTATTATTATAAAGGATAAGCCATTTAAGCCATTTATAAAACACGCAGATATTTTAACCCAAGTGAAAAGAATAGCCGAAGAATTAAATCATTTTCATAAAGATGACTTCCCTTTGTTTTTGGTGATTCTCAATGGATCATTTATGTTTGCTTCAGACTTATTGCGTGAAGTAAACATCCCTTGTGAAATTTCCTTTGTTAAATTTACGAGTTACCAAGGCACACAAAGCAGCGAAAGAGTGAATGAATTGATTGGTTTAAATGAAGATCTATTCGGCCGGAATGTGGTGGTGATTGAAGACATTGTTGATACAGGCCACACCATTGAAAAAATAATGAATGATATTTTGACCAAAGGCGCTCGTGCAGTTAAAGTTGCCACAGCGTTTTTTAAACCTGGTGTGTATGCTAAGGATTTGAAAATAGATTATATAGGATTCGAAATTCCTAATAATTTTGTGGTGGGTTATGGTTTAGATTACGACGGGCTTGGACGCAACTTAAAAGATTTACATGTTTTAGTTTAAAAATAATGCATATGGAAAAAATGATGAATATAGTTTTGTTTGGCCCTCCGGGAGCAGGCAAAGGCACACAATCAGAAAATTTAATCAATAAATATGGTTGGGTGCATTTAAGTACCGGCGATATTTTAAGATCAGAAATTAACCGCGGAACCGATTTGGGTAAACGTGCCAAAGAAATTATGGACCGTGGTGAATTGGTTGGTGATGATATTGTGATTGGCATGATTGAATCTAAATTGGATGAAAATCCACATGCAAAAGGATTTATTTTTGACGGATTTCCGCGCACAACAGCTCAAGCAGTAGCCTTGGATGACTTGTTGCAAAAGAAAGGTACCGGCATTAGTGCCATGATTGCACTTGAGGTGGATGATGATGAATTACTAAAACGTTTGTTATTAAGGGGAAAAGAAAGTGGTCGCGCCGACGATCAAAATGAAGAAGTGATCAAGCGCCGTATTCAGGAATACAACAACAAAACCTTGCCGCTAAAAAATTATTATACCGAACAAGTTAAATTTCATTCTATTGAAGGCATTGGCACCATCGACGAAATTTTTAAATTAATTGTTGATCGCATTGTGTTTTTAAATGCAGAAATGGATTTAACTTCTTTGGAAACTGAAATTGAACATTTGGATTTAACCATTCAAGATTTTGATGTAGCAGATGATATTGCCCCTGAATGGTTGTTAGAAATTGATGCCATTAAACGTGCAGAAGCAGAAGAGGCAGAGGAACTAAAGACTGCCAAACGCTTAGAAAAAGCGGCGCATAAAGCCAAAGTCGCAAAAAAAGCTGCCCCTAAAAAAGCTGCCACCAAAAAAGCTGCCACCAAAAAAGCTACACCAAAAAAAGCTGTCACCAAAAAATCGTGGGCTCAGAATGAAAAGTAAAACACCTAACAACCCCCACGACACACTTCCGAAACGATCGCGCGCAAGGCGGTAAAAAAAATATATGGCTATAAAAAAG
>JBAXXZ010000394.1:0-2782 GCA_037127575.1 Bacteroidota bacterium
ATAAAATTTGTTTTAAAAGAGCCAACTACTAAAAAAGAAAAAGAATCAGAAGTTAAAAAGAATCCCTTTTTGAATATTAGTGTTGGCTCAGGTCCGGCCCACGGATATCTGGGACTTCAAACAATTTTAGGTTACAACAATACCGGTTTAATTTTAGGTTTAGGCACAACGGAGTATGCCACGCCATTGGCAGGAACAATAGGTTTTCAATTAGCCGTGAAATGGTTTTACGTCAACGCCGGTTACGGCACAATTGGAATACAACAAATCAATAACGATCCGGTAATGAATTTAAGAGGTCGTTATCTTAATTTTGGCGCCATGATAAATCTGAATAAAAAGAAAACCTTTTATCTTGAGCTTGGGTATGGTTTAATTTATTATGATCCACTAGGGTTTAATCCCTATTATATGTACACATATAGGTATGAAACATTTAATGCCACGCTGGCAATTGGATACAGAATCGGTAAACTGTATTAATGAAATTCCGCCAATCATTTATTTTTTAAACATGATTTAGAATCAATATGTTGCATATCGAAGGGCAAGACCTATTCGCTAAATAATACATTTAATAATCACATCTTATTACTTATTTTTAACAATAGTACCAATTGAGTTGCCCAGCCGTTGCACAATTCTTAGTAAATTCACGTCCTATTATATGAAGATTTTATACAACTATTTAAAACAACATAAAAGCTTGTTGGTTTTGGCTTTAATATTGGCCGCTATCAACCAATGCTTCTCATTGTGTGATTCAATTATTACGGGTAAACTCATCAATAAATTTAGCGCTCCCCACAACGAATTGGGTGCTGAGCATTACTGGCACCTGGGTGACACCATGAGTCAGTTTACTAGCCACATACTTATTTTTTCAGGCTTATCGATTGGTGCTGCGATGATGTCGCGAATTGCTAAAAATTTCCAAGACTATTTTACCAATATTGTGATACAACGTACCGGGGCACAGATGTACACGGATGGTATCAAGAAGGCCTTATCATTGCCATATAAAGATTTTGAGGATCAACGCAGTGGCGAAACCTTGGGCAAATTGCAAAAAGTAAAATCAGATACAGAAAAATTCGTCAACCTATTCATCAGTCTTATTTTTCAATCGTTAGTTGGTATCATTTTTGTTTTTATTTACGCCATTAATATTCACTGGTTATTAGGCCCTTTGTACTTAGCCACCGTTCCTGTAATTGCAAGTATCAGCTCGTTTTTGGGTAAAAAAATCAAAAACATTTCGCGTCAAATTCTTGGTGAAACAACAGCCTTAGCAGGTGCCACAACAGAATCACTTCGCAACATTGAATTGATAAAAAGTTTGGGCTTAATTGAACAAGAAGAACAACGATTAAACGGCACGACTTTAAAAATTTTAGGTCTCGAATTAAAAAAAGTGCGTTTTATTCGCTCGCTGAGTTTTATTCAAGGCACCACAGTGCATTTGGTTCGAACAGCCTTGGTGTTTGCCTTATACACCTTTGTGTTTAATGGCGTCATCAAAATTGGTGATTTAATCACCTTAATGTTTTTCTCTTTCTTTATTTTTAATCCTCTTCAAGAATTGGGTAATGTAATTACTGTGTACAACGAAACCAAAGTTAGCATGGATAATTTTGCCAAATTGGTGACATCAAAATCAGAAGATGTGCCTGAAAACCCATCTAAACTTGGTGAAATTAAAGACGTGTATTTTGAGAATGTAACTTTTGGGCACAACATTGCCAATGGTTATGCAGTAAAAAACATCCAACTACACATTAAAAGCGGTGAAACCATTGCCTTTGTTGGGCCTAGTGGTAGCGGCAAAACCACTTTAGTGAAACTATTATTGGGTTTGTATAAGGCCAATGAAGGAATGGTGCTTTACAATAAAATTAATTCGAACGACATAAATTTAACCGAGCTGCGCATGCAATTGGGTTTGGTGTCGCAAGACTCTCAACTTTTTAGCGGTACCATTAAAGAGAATTTGTTGTTTGTAAAACCTAGTGCGAGTGATGATGAAATAAACGAAGTGCTTCGAAAAGCTGCTTGCGGAAATTTATTAAAACGTGCATCCAACGGCATCCTCACAACCATTGGCGAAGGCGGCATTAAATTAAGCGGCGGTGAAAAACAGCGCTTGTCAATTGCGCGCGCCTTATTGCGTAATCCTAAATTGCTCATATTCGATGAAGCCACCTCTGCTTTGGATTCGTTAACAGAGGAAGAAATTTCAGAAACCATTCGGGCTTTAAGCGCGAGCAAATCGCAAATCACCATTTTAATTGCCCACCGATTGTCGACCATCATGCACGCTGACCGCATTTTTGTGCTTGAACAAGGCGAAATTATTGAACAAGGCAAACACGACGATTTATTGCTGGAAAAGGGCTTGTATTATGCGATGTGGAGGCAACAAATAGGTGAACGTAAGAAACTCACTGTTTAATTTTGACATTAATTTTGCTCTTAAACAGCAATTGTAATTCTTTCATGTGAAAGAAAAGGGGTAGAAAAACTTGATGCAAGTTACGATAACGGAAAGCCCGCAAGAGTTAGCTGGGTTGATACTACAGCAGGGAAATCAGATACGCTTAAAAAGTTAGAATATTATCCTAATGGTAATAAAAAGGTAGAAGGTTCTTTCAAAGATAATTTACGCGATGGTAAGTGGATATATTGGTTCCAGGATGGAAAAATATGGAGTGAAGGGACATTTAGAAAAGGGAAAAGCGATGGTTTTTTTAATGTTTTTAACGAAGATGGAACAAAATATATG
>JBAXXZ010000395.1:0-2768 GCA_037127575.1 Bacteroidota bacterium
CGATAATATCATCAAATTGTGTTTACATGCCAATTGACCCAATTGCAACAATTCATTTCTAGTAAATACTTTCCCTGTTGGATTTAAGGGATTACACAAACAAATCATCTTTGTTTTTGGTCCTATCAAGGCTGCCATTTCATCAAAATTCACCTGATCAGTGCCTGGAGGTATAGCAAAAGGAACAGCGATGGCCCCAAGCGATTCAATTGAATAACGAAATAAAAAATCAACAGGATCAAATATGATGGCTTCTTCTCCCGCTTTTAAAAATGCTTTACAGGTAACATAAATGCCAAAGGCAGCGCTGTCAACAGCAAATGTGTGTGCAGCTGAAACCGGCACTTGGCGTTTTTTTTGGAAGAAATTGGCAACACTTTCCTTAAATTCCTGCATGCCCTCAGGAGGTGTATAACAATAATACCGGTCGTTCGTAAATTTACAAATGGCTTCCGATATTTCAGGCGCACCGGGAAAATCAGGATCTGCTGCCGTAAGTGGAATTACACCATCTTCTACACTGGCCCATCTTAAATTATAGGCCCTTCTCTTTAATAGAGGAAGGTTTACATTTTCATTTTGAAACATAACTTGCATTTATAGGTGCTTCGATCTTTGCTGTCTTTAAAACAGTTCAATCACATAAAAAGTACGTTCACTTAATCAAGCAGAAATGAATATTAACTGTTTTGTTACTGCAACAAACATTAAGTTTTACTTCATTTCAATTACAATATTTACCCGCTTAACCTATACCGGTAAATACTTTCTTTCTTGGCTAGGAACATGCTTTCCGCAATGCATATTCAGTCAATGTTTAAAATTTTCAAAGGACAATTATACATCTTAATTTTGAAAATAAACCGTAGTCGGAATCATCTTCTAATCAATTGATGTTTAATTCATACCAACAAAATAATTGTATTAATAATTTCCAATCAAATCAATACAAAAAAATATAAGTACACGTTAAATGTAATTATAAGTTATTCTTAATAAAACGCATTTAACCATAAACATATTAGACCATCATTGTTAATATGGGGGTATGAAATACTTGTGTTGTTAATGAATGTCTTCTAAAATGTCGCATCCTTTATCAAAGGCAATACTTCAATCGATTTCATTAACTGATACAAAGGCAAGGTAGGCATCAATTCATTCACCTTTGTTTCATCAATGTTCTTAAATATTAATACAGCTCCGTTTTTTGCCGGCCTTAAAAATAACTGATCTAAAAATCCTGCTTCTTTCCATAAAGCAATCACTTCTCTTTCATGTTTTATGATTTCTTGAAAATTTTCAGGAAGCTTATCGGTGTGAATGGTGAGAATGACTAATATTCTATTCATAGCAATTTATTTATTGTTTGTTTATTGAATTAAGGCCAATTACATTTTTGTGTAGAATAAGTGGCTTTTTCGTTCTTTTTCATTTCAATGACGCAAAAATATTAGCTTTGACCAAATAAGTGGTGTATTATAAAAAATTGTGTATAGGCTAAAATTATAGACCAATGGCAAAAACAGGCATTAGAAAGACAAAAGACTTCACACCGGGCAATTGCCCTGTTGGTTATTGTATGAATATTATTGGCGGAAAGTGGAAGCCAAGTATTATCCACATGATTCGTACCGATAGAAACCGCTATAGTATTTTACTGAAAAATATCACTGAAATAAGCAAACAAACACTTACTAATCAATTGCGCGAATTAGAAGCCGATGGCGTGATTGAAAGAATCATTTTCCCTGAAATTCCCCCACATGTAGAGTATAAAATTACCCCTTATGGCCGCACTATATTGCCAATAATTGACAGTATGTACCAATGGGCCAAAAAAAATATGCCTTCGTGGAAAATCCCGGAATGCTAAAATTCGAAGATTTAAGCAGTTAAATTGTTGTTGATTTTCGCCCCTTTAGTTCGGTTTTTTTAAATTTTAGTATTCCTATTTTCTATTAAAAACGAACACAATATTCTCATAAATACATTGTTTTTTTATATCGAATACGTCTCAATTTTTGCAACAACTAGTTTGCGAAAAAATTTGTTCGTACCTTAAAATAAAACATATATTACATCGCATTTTGATGCTCATTGATTACTTTGTAACATTGATGGTTAAACGCGATTCTATTTAGGTTTGCAGGCCATTAATACTATGCATTTTTGAAATGATTGATGCCAAATCTTTGCAACACATTCCTATACTTAAAAAAGCATGAAAGAATTCGATTGTATATTTAACCTTTGTAACTTAACGCAAGACCCTAATTTGGATTTTGCCAATTACTTACAAGAAGTAGTAAAATTATTGCATGATGGTTTTGCACAACCTAAAAAAACACAAGTTAGAATTACCCATAACAATCAAATTTATATTTCAAATAATTTTAAGGAGACAATAAATTTCATATCCGAAAAAGCTATTTATCATCTTGATCAAGATGTTACAATAGAAGTGTTTTTTGAGAATACAGAAAAATTTACCGAAGAAAAAAAGAGAATTGTGTTATTGGTAAAAAACATGATCGAGAGTAAACTAAACAAATTAAAATCCGATCAAAGATTTAATATAATTGCCGATAACACCTACTATTGGGAATTCTGGGTAGAGTTGGATACGCAATTTGTATACAACTCACCCTCATGTGAACGTATTTCAGGTTACAATAGTAATGAATTAGGCAACCACGGTTCAAAAATCGATTTTTTGATTCATGAAGAGGATAAAAGCCGATACCTAAATCATATTGATCAAATGC
>JBAXXZ010000396.1:0-2735 GCA_037127575.1 Bacteroidota bacterium
AAAAATTGAAGTGGAAGTTGATAAATCGTCGAAAACCATTACCATTATTGATAAGGGTATTGGTATGACCAAAGAAGAAATTGAAAAGTACATCACGCAAATTGCGTTTAGTGGTGCCGAAGAATTCGTCAATAAATACAAAGATAAAGTTGACAAAAATGTCGTAATAGGTCATTTTGGCTTGGGTTTTTACTCGGCTTTTATGGTGGCCAAAAAAGTGGAAATATTTTCATTATCCTATAAAGCCGGCGCCAAAGCTGTGCGCTGGGAATGCGACGGCAGTCCTGAATACCAAATTGAAGAAATCGGTAACCGCACCCAACGCGGCACCAACATTGTGTTGCACATTGCCGATGATTGTGAAGAGTTTTTAGAGAACTTTAAAATAGAAGGTTTATTAACCAAATATTGTAAGTTTTTACCTGTTGAGATAAAATTTGGTAACAAAAAAGACCGCGTTGACCAAGGAGAGAAGGATGATAAAGGTGAAATTAAACTCACTGAAATTACAGTTGATAACATCATCAATAATCCAACACCGGCGTGGACCAAAAAGCCGGCAGATTTAAAAGATGAAGATTACAAAGCTTTTTACCGCGAATTGTATCCAATGCAGTTTGATGAGCCCTTGTTCCATATTCATCTAAATGTGGATTACCCCTTTAATTTAACCGGTATTTTATATTTCCCTAAACTGAGCAACAAGCTCGAAATGCCGAAGGATAGGATACAATTGTACTGCAACCAAGTATTTGTAACTGATAACGTCGAAAACATTGTGCCTGATTTCTTAACCTTATTACGCGGGGTGATTGATAGTCCGGATATCCCTTTAAACGTGAGTCGCAGTTATTTGCAAGCCGATGGCAATGTGAAAAAAATTGCATCGCACATCACCAAAAAAGTGGCCGATAAGTTGGAAGAGCTCTTTAAAAAGGAACGCGAAGATTTTGAGAAAAAGTGGGACGACATTAAAATATTTGTGCAATACGGCATGATTAGCGATGAGAAGTTTTATGAAAAAGCCATCAAATTTGCCTTGTTAAAAAATACCGATGGCAAGTTTTTTACATTCGAAGAATTTGAAAACCACATAAAACCAAACCAAACCGATAAGGATAAAAAATTGGTGTATTTGTATGCTACCAATGTGCAAGAGCAACATGCCTATATTGATGCCGCCAAAAACAGAGGTTATGATGTGTTATTAATGGAAACCATGGTTGATCCGCATTACATCAACCAATTGGAAAGTAAATTAAAAGACTGTGCCTTTGTACGTGTGGATGCCGATACCATTGAGAAGTTGATTAAGAAAGACGATAATACCATTAGTAAATTAAGCGAAGAACAACAAAAAGAATTGCAGCCTGTGATTGAAGGAACTATTAGCAAAGAGCAATTCACCGTACAATTTGAAAGTTTAAGCGAAAAAGATGCGCCGATGATTATTACCCGTCCTGAATTTATGCGCCGCATGAAGGACATGAATCAGTTGGGTGGGGGAGGAGCCATGGGATTTTATGGTACAATGCCTGATATGTATAATTTGGTGGTGAATTCAAACCATCCATTGATTAGCAAAATTTTAAACGAAACCGATAAAGACATACAAAACAAATTGGCCAAACAAGCCACTGATTTGGCGCTTCTGTCGCAAGGCTTATTAAAAGGTGAAAGTTTAACCAATTTCATTAAACGCAGTGTTGAGATGATTTAAATGGCTAAGGTTAATTTAAGAACGCTTCTCAGAAATGGGAGGCGTTTTTTTGTAAATTTACAGGGCTTGTTACCCTCTTATTCTTTTTAAATTTAAAACATGCATTTTAGGTCAACCTTGTATTTGTTTAGCATACTCTTCTTTTTTTCATGTAAAAAGGATGGCGTATTATGGCAAGTACAGAACTTAAATCCCGATAACAAAACATTTGCTTTTGGGCATGGCGGCATGGGCACCAAATACCGTTTTCCGATGAACTCCATTGAAAGTTTGAACAAGGTGTTGGCAATAGGTGCCGATGGTACCGAAATGGATTTGCAATTGAGTAAAGACAATGAAATGGTGTTGTTTCATAACAATAATTTGCAAGATGCTTGTCGTGCCAGCGGCATGGTGCGCAATAAAACATGGGATGAAATAAAAAACACCAATTACAAATGGCCCGTACTTGAAAACAGTAAATTGATCAGGATGCGTGATTTTTTTGATCAAGTGCAAATGAAACCCAATCATATTTTCACCTTCGATTGTAAAGTGGAGGCGCAAGAAGACAAAGATTACCTGCGCAATTTTGCTGATAAATTGTATGAATTAATGGAGTATTACAATTTGGTGGAACATTGTTTTATTGAAAGTTATAATATCGATTTTTTAAAAAACCTTGAAGCCAAAAACCCCCGTTTAAAACTTTTTGTGCATTGCAATACCTTGGTAGATGGCTTGTCAGTTGCCGCACAGGTGCATTTGTATGGCTTAACCATGGACAGATTAAAAATCAGTAAAGACGAGATAGGCGTGGCGCATCAAAACAATCTTCACATTACTTTATACAACATGGTCAACGCTAATCAAAACATTACGGCCATACAAATGAATGCCGACTTTTTACAAAGCGATAAAATGGAACATTTAATTGATGTTTTGAAAAACTAAATTACGCTTCGTATTATAAGTAATCTGTAATTCGTAATAGACGATTAACACTAGAAATTATTGTTGTAAATACCTTCTGGCA
>JBAXXZ010000397.1:0-2733 GCA_037127575.1 Bacteroidota bacterium
GTATAAAAATCATAGTCAGTATTACTTAAACTCGTTGATGATAAATTATAGTGCCAATTTCCTGAACTCAAATTTGGATTAGCTAATACCATTCCGTGATAAAAACTACTAGCATTCACAAAAGATAAGGGCAAAAAATTGTAAGCATCAACACCTGTTTTAATAGTCTTTTCAATTTGATTATCCATATAACATTGATTTGGGTTTGTTGGATTAGACGGATATACATAAAAAGCTGTTGCTGCGCCGAAAGCGCCTGGTTGATTTGCCGGTGTGTTATCGCAATAAATATTGATTCTCACCGTATTCGAACCTACAGAAAGAGGTGAAATAATAAAAGATGAAATGTCACTGAATACCTGACAGATGACTGTTTGGGCTGCAGTTGTGCTAAACATACTTGAAGCGGCAAAAAACAAATTAAAATAACCGGCATTGCACGAAGTTGTGGGTAAAGAATTAGCCTGGCCACCTCCACTTAGCCTATTCATATTATTCGTTTTTAACTCAAACAAATTATACTTTTTTCCAAACCGGTCTGACACAGTATCGAAAATTCCACCGGTAGAAATGTGCACGATTGGTGAGTTTTGGCTAATACTTTTAAAAAAAACAAGAGATAATAAAATTGTGTAAAAGAAATAGGGTTTCATAAATTAAAAAATTAATTAACAATTAAAGACTTTAATATTAAAGATAATTAAAATTAATTGAAATTCAAATTACTGGGGTTATTCGCGTTTTTTTGCTTTAAAATTAATCAACTTTCAAGCAGCGTTAATGCTGTTTGGTGTAAATAATATTTAGTTATTAAAGTGCTCATATAAAAAATGGAACAATTATGAATTCAATTTATTAAAGAATTTTGATGTTTCGCAATCGCAAGTAATTAAATTCAATTTAATACTTGTTGCAAAATCTTTACTAATGGCAATTCGTATGCGTATTTTTTTTCACCACACAAACAAATCTTAAGCCAAATTTATTGGCTGGCTGCAAGAAAAATCTTGTGTTAAATTTTAGCTTTTTAATTGCACAACCTTAGCTCTCTTTTGCTTGCCTGCTTTTGGTCTCTCTGCAGCTTTAATCTTTAGTTTTCTGATGAATAAACTTAGACCGAGTTCTTCTTCCTTTGTTAAAGGTTTGGGGTCAAGGTAAATTTCTAAATCCGCTATAATTTCTTTCTTTTTCATAGCTTGTATTTATTTAAAAGATTTAACGCAGCTTTTGTGTCAAGAACCAATAGGTGACCACCGTAATGCCGAAATTCCGGGAAAAAACATCAGCATTCATTTTTTTACCAAGCCTTTTAAATCAGATCTTAATGTAAGTTAAATAAAATGAATTAAGATTTAATCACACAAACGCATCTAAATCCCAAGTCGTTGGCCGCCATGCCATAATGTTGGTCCTTGCCCACACGGCAATCTTCTAATTTATCGCGCCATCCGCCGCCCTTGCTAATCGATTTTTCCAACACCATCTCCCGCACATTGCCAATCATGTTTTTTAAACCAAAGTAATTTTTTTGGTATACATCAACAGGCATTGCTTCTTTAATTTTTGGAACAGTATCATTAAAAATACAATTGGCATGGTAGTTTATATTGTAAACCAATGCTTTTTGATGATTGTATTTAAAAGTAAAATCGTTTTTTTGATTAAACACCCCGCAACCGTTATTGCTAAGCAATTCCCATTCGGCTTTACTTGGTAAGCGGTACTCAAAATTAATGAGGGGGTATTTTTTCGATATCCACATGTATTCCCTTACCCTTTCAGTTCGCCATTTGCAAAAGGCTTGGGCTTGTTCATAGCTGATGCCTACTACAGGATAATTTTTGTAAACAGCCAATGAAAAATAAGATGAAGCATAGGGAAAATACACTTTTGAGGAATCAATCATCCAAACCCTTTTGTCGGGTAGGGTAGCAAGATAAGCTTCAGAATTTTTCCCGTATTTGGTTTTCGTCCAATACACAAATTCAGTCCAAGATAAATTCGATACCTCTGTTTCATCACAATACAATGTATCATTAATTTTTATCGTGCCGGGCGGAACAAAGTTTTTGTAATGTTTTTTTGAAAATCCGAAACATAGCAGCACCAATGCGAAGAACCATATTTTCATAAGTTCAATGCTTTTTTAAAGTCGTTTAAATGCGCGCTTTCTTTTGTAAGCGACTTTACCAAAAACTGGTGTTTATCGCTGTTGATGCTGGTTTTAAACAAATCGGCACTGCAAATGTGTACCTCGTTTTTTTGAAACACACACAGTATGTATTCGTCTTCATTGCGATATCCAAATTCAAACCCTTTTTCGCGCGATAAACCAATCACCATGGCACTACTTTTATTCACCAAGTAAACGGCATCCGGCATCAAGGGTTTTTGGTTATCGATGCTGACAAAAACGGGACGCGTTAAATGCTCTTCAGGCAAAGGTTTGGCACAATCTGAATTGTAAATACCAAAATTGAAGACCTCAAAAATGCGCTGTGTTTTGCTTTGACTACTTAAGTTATTAAATTGGTTATTTAAATCTTGCTCACGCTTATTGCGTTTGGCTTCTAACATTAATTGTTGTTGTGCGGAAAAGGCAGCCTCTTTTTCCTTTTGTTCTTTTAAAAAGGCGGCTTGTTTGAGTTCCATTTCCAGCATTAATTTTTTCTCTTCGGCCAAACGCTTGGCTTGTGTGGCTTCGTATTGATTGAGTTTTTGTTTGTACAACAC
>JBAXXZ010000398.1:0-2732 GCA_037127575.1 Bacteroidota bacterium
CATGATATTGCGATGGTTGAAGGTGAAATGAGCGAGGTAAGTGAAGAAGAAATGTTGGAAGCCATTAAATTTGCACACGAAGCCATTAAAATACAAATTAAAGCCATTAACGAATTTGCAATTAAAGCAGGTTTAAAAACAAAACGTGAATACAACCACGAAACAAACGATGCGGATTTAAAAGCAAAAGTATTAAAAGAAACATATGATGCCGTGTATGCTGCCGCTAAAAAATTAGATGGTAACAAAAACAACCGCAAGGACAATTTTAAAGCGCCATTGATTGAATTCAAAAAACAATTCAGCGAAGAAGAATTAAAAGCCAAAGAAGCTTTAATCAATAAATATTACCACGAAGTGGAATATGTGGCTGTTCGCCGCATGGCCATTGATGAAAAAGTACGTTTAGATGGTCGTAAAACAACCGATATCCGCAGCATTTGGGCTGAAGTAAGTTATTTGCCTTCACCTCATGGAAGTGCCGTTTTTACGCGTGGTGAAACACAATCCTTAACCACCGTAACATTGGGTACACCAATGGATAAATTAAAAATTGACGGCGCCTTTAACCAAGGTGAAGAAACATTTATGCTACATTATAACTTCCCTGGTTTCAGCACCGGTGAAGCAAAACCTAACCGTGGTGTTGGTCGCAGAGAAGTGGGTCATGGTAACTTGGCCTTACGTGCTTTAAAACGTGTGGTACCAATGGATACGGGTTATACTATTCGTGTGGTGAGTGATATTTTAGAATCAAATGGTTCTTCAAGTATGGCCACCGTATGTGCAGGCTGTTTAGCTTTAATGGATGCAGGTGTTAAAATTAGAAAACCGGTTGCAGGTATTGCCATGGGTTTAATTACTGATGACAAAGGCAACTACGCTATCTTATCTGATATTTTAGGTGATGAAGATCACTTGGGTGATATGGATTTTAAAGTATGTGGTACTAAAGATGGTATTACAGCTGTTCAAATGGATTTAAAAGTAAATGGTTTACCTTATGAAGTAATGGCAAAAGCCATGGAACAAGCCAAACAAGGCCGTTTACACATCATGGGTGAAATGTTAAAAGCCATTGATGCACCTCGTGAAGATTACAAACCACATGCTCCTCGCTTCGAACGCATTGTGATTGCTGGCGAATACATTGGTGCCGTAATCGGACCCGGTGGTAAAGTAATTCAAGAAATGCAAAAATCAACCAATACCACCATTGTGATTAGTGAAGAAGGCAAAAACGGTATTGTTGAAATTTTTGGTACCAACTTAAACGATGTAAATGCCGCCAAGGCACGTGTTAAAGCCATTGTGGCGGTACCGGAAGTTGGCGACATATACCAAGCAAAAGTTAAAACAATAATGCCTTACGGTGCTTTTGTTGAAATTATGCCGGGTAAGGATGGTTTGTTGCACATCAGCGAATACGATTGGAAACGCATCGACAGCCTAGAAGGATTATTAAAAGAAGGTGATGTTATTGAAGTGAAATACGTAGGCGACGATCCTAAAACAAAAAAAATTAAATTGAGCCGCAAAGCTTTATTACCAAAGCCTGAAGGCTTTGTTGAAAAGAAAGAAGCTTAATTTTTTTTTATAATATCTAATAAAATCCCGGGTCAATCGCTCGGGATTTTTTTTTGCCCATTTTTTGAAATACCATGCTCCAACCCCACTATTCATCCTATTTAAATGGCAGACGACCAATTGAATTCAATAAATAAAACAGTTGCCAATTAATTTTCATCGAAACAAAACCATTTTTGGTATATGCAAAACACTAATTCAACAGCCCGAATAATACAGGCTTAATGTATTTTAAAGGTTATTTTAATTTCAATTTAAAAAAATCGATGAAAATATCCGAATCTTACATATTAAAATAACTACAAAAATTAAGCGCTTATAATTTAAATAGGATAAATTTATCCGAATTAACAAGCATTTCAAAACAACAATAAGCGAAAACGCTTATTGTACTTATATTATAACGAAAAGAAACCTCAAAAACCACGCCAATTCAATAACACAAATAAAACCTGATTTAAAGTCCAAATTTTTTACTACTGCATTCTTACACATGTAAGAATGCGCAATACTTCAAAATTTATTTAGAATAATTGAATCGGTCATTTGTAACGGCAATTTTATTTCCATCAAGATTTCTTAAAAATTCAATAACGGATGTTCAATTTAAATTTAAAAACCATGAAAAAAAATCTTAACCCCCTAGCGAAAATGCTACTGCCGGTAGTTTTTGTTGTCATTTTCATGACACAATTACTTCATGCGCAAACAAACAATACCTTTAATTACACAGGTGCGGCCCAAACATTCACGGTACCTTCATGTGTTACAACCCTTACTGTTGATTTACGCGGCGGCGAAGGAGCCAATGCAATGGATAAATTAATCACCAACGCGTCAGGAGGTTTAGGTGCTCGTACAAGAGCAATATTAACCGTAACACCGGGCCAAGTATTAACATTGTATGTTGGTGGCGCCGGTAACACCAATGGTTCAGGCGGCTATAACGGCGGCGGTTCAGGTGGACTTTCAACAGCCGGTGGCGGCTGTAACGGCGGTTACGCAGGCGGTGGTGGAGGCGCATCAGACATTCGTTTAGGTGGCGTAGCCCTCACAGATAGAATTGTTGTGGCTGCAGGCGGCGGCGGTGCCGGTCGTGATTATTGCAATGGTTCTTGCATACCATGCGGTTGCGGCGGAAGCGG
>JBAXXZ010000399.1:0-2731 GCA_037127575.1 Bacteroidota bacterium
GGAAATACATTTACCTTTAATTCAAATGCGTTTTGAGAAACCAATGAGGTAACTGTTGAACGTACTTCCAAGCAATAATCTTCTGTTTCACCAAAATTATAGGAAGCGCTTGGATCTGTTAAACCGTCACAATTATAAATTACTCGCATCCGTTTATAGCCACTTGGTGTACTTAGTGGTACATAAACAATTGTGTTATAAGTAGTGCCTGCAATTGAATTCGAAGTGCAATGTTCTTTTGACCAAACCTTTTCTGTTGTGGTATTAAAACTACCACTACCATCAAAATCTATGTAAACAGAAATCCCGCCATCTGAACAGCTTCCCGAGCCACATTCGCCCAGTGTTACAGAAAGGTCGTACCACTCGCCTGGTTCTAGAAGCGGAGCATTCACAATGCCTGTAAAATTACTGTATTGTTTTAAAATAGAATTTTGACCCGCAACAGTTTGTGTGCATGAGCTGGTGTTATTTAACGAACCGAGACTAACATTATAAATATCTTCATCAACGGGGCTAGCTGCTTTTGATAAGCCATAATTTCCTGCCGTACATGCATCAGGGCTTGCACATTTTATACTGCAACTTCCCGTGGTTAAACTTATATCGTTGTCATCAATTAAAAAGTACTGTGTATTGCCACTCGATAATTGAATTAAATAATTACCGGGACTTGATGTACTCAGTGGGGTCCAACCGGTAGCTGAACAAACCGTTGCAGAGTACAAGGTTACCGCGCCAATAATACCGGCAAGATTAAGCGTGTATTGCCCTGTAATTGCAGACGTAAAAGAATATACCTTTTCGTTACCTGGTTTTGTGTTCCAAGCGCCAAGGCCTGCCGCTAATGTGAAAGCACTTGGCGTTGCACAATCTAAGTTGCTAATTAAAGAGCAAGGACCAGTGAGTTCAGGACAGGTTAAGCTAACCGAAATATTACTTGAATTATTATCCATATCTTGAAGTAAAAAATAATAGGTTGTACCAACATTTAATTGTAATGAATATGTTGAATTAGAATTGGCATTAAGTGCACCAAGACTTGCCCCCCATACATTGGGGCCACATGATGTGCTTTGATAGAGATCAATAGAACCGTTGGACATATTGTTTACATTGAGGAGGTGTTGCCCCGAGACAACCGGCGAGTAAGAATATATTTTTTGCGCGTAAGGCGTGGGATACCCTGGGTAACCAGTTCCGCCGGGAAGCAAGACTGTGCTTGTCGCCGCACACGTTAATTGTGTGGTGGAAAAACAAGGGTCTTGCGTTACTTTTACTGCATCTATTCCTAAGTAAGCACTGCGTGTCCCAAAGTACCCGCCATCTTCAACAAAATATCTAAAAGCAAAACGACCCACAGTAGGCGTTACGAATCCGCTCAATGAAACGGTATACACTGTCCAAGCATCTGGATATCCATTCACAGAATTGTTTACCACAGCACTTGTAGTACCGGGACTATAAAGAGGATTGATATCTAAAAGCGTCGTTGTAAAATTGCCAAGCGCAGCTGTTCCCGTTGCTAAGCCAGTAAGACTTCCCGCCTTACTCATTCGTAATTGGAGTCTATCTGCACCAGCAAAAGGAGCATATGTTCGTGTAGCAAATTCGATAATTGTTCCATTGGCAAGATTTAACGTTGGCGTCATCAACCAGGTACTAATGACCCCAGATGTGTTAGTAGCGACGCTGCGCATGTCCATTGCTACATATTCATTTATGTTGCCATTAAACGCGGGAAAATTTGCACCAATCCCTTGAAATGCAGAGACCGATCCAACCGGGACTGAATTATTTTGTACAATCCAGCTTTGGCTAGAGGCGCTCCAGGGGCTTGAAAAGTTATCAGTGAATAACACTTGCGCATTTAACCCAAACGCCATACTTGCTAAAACAAAGGATATAATTATTTTTATTTTCATGAGAGTTAGTTTTTAAAATGAATGGCAGGTGAAATAACTGTTAGCGTTTTTACTTTTGCGCACTTAAAATGCGCATCTTAATGGCTGTGTTTATTGTTTTAGATGCATTCGATCGTCCTTGATCGGTTATATAGTATAATAACTTATTGGTTTTAGCATCAAACACAACATACAGACTAGCCTCATCTTTGTATCTTTTAGGGCCTCCTCTAAGCGAAACCTCCTCGTCAACATATTTGCGGTCTACGCTCTGATATTCTCGCTTATAAAGGTAAAGCACCACTTTTGTTTGGTTTTCTATAATTGAGTAAACGTCTTTTGGGTCAACGCCCAAGCTTGTGGTGACCTCATTAATAAACATGCCTTCATGTAAATTAAATATTTTTTCGGTGGTGGTGCAGTAATTATTTTGTACAACCTTACAACTTGTAATTGAAAAGAAGAAAATAATTGTTGCTAATTTTAATAGTTTTATTTTCATTGCTTGTATCTTAAATTTATTTATCTATTCTATTGATATTTAAAACTTTGTTTCCGATGCTGTTTATTGAAAATTATTGGAACACATTAGGTTTTGGTTTTTTCGCTCTTTTTTCAGCAGCCCTTGCTTTAGCTTCTGCCTTCGCCATATTCGCTTTAGCTTTTGCAGCAGCTTTAGCTTCATGTTTTTGTGTGTTGTTTTCGGCAGCTGTTTTACCGTCGTCGTGAATGGTTATTGTTGTTTTCTTTTTTGCCGAAGAAAATAGGCCCATTCCCGAAGTGGCATTAGTGCCTAAATTAATTGTGATCTTAGCATTGCTATTAGC
>JBAXXZ010000400.1:0-2725 GCA_037127575.1 Bacteroidota bacterium
TGTTCTTCTACGGTTACACAAGCCGTTATTGTTTTGCCGAGTCCTTCGCTTAGCCCAATACCTTCATCAACTTTGCTCTGCATTGGTGAAACCTGCACCATTACTGCCGCCGGGGCCAATAACTATACATGGATGCCGGGCGGTTCTAACGCTTCTTCCATTATTGTTAGCCCTAGCATTGCTTCCGTTTATAGCCTCACCCAATCCATTGGCAATTGCGTGGATATAAAAACAGTTTCATTAATTGTCAATGGTCTTCCCACCATCACCGCCATGGCTTCTCCATCGATTGTTTGCTCCCTTGGTAATACAACTTTATCGGGCACTGGGGCATTGGCTTACACCTGGCAACCATATGGGGGCACTGGCGCAACGGTAGTGGTATCGCCCACTGTGAACACCATCTTTACACTCAGTGCTTCCGATGGCACCTGCGCCAATTCCACAACCGTTAGTCTTTTTGCGCAACCAATACCAACCCTTAACATAGCAGCCAGCCCTTCTATCGTTTGTCCGGGTGATCCCGCTACGCTAACGGTGAGCGGAGCGCCGCTTTATTCTTGGATGCCAACATCTTCCAATAGTTCAGTCGTTGTTGTGAATCCTGTCACTTCTACTTCCTATTCCGTAACGGGAACAAACAGCCTGGGTTGTTCTTCTATCGCTTCGCAATTCATTCTTGTCAAGTCTGTACCTGCCTTCAGCATATCAACCACAAATTCTTTCATTTGCAAGGGGAGCACTACTACCCTCAGTGCTTTGGGTGCCAATTCTTACAGCTGGATTGGCGGACCGGCAAATCCAATATGGGTTGTAAATCCTAACAGTACTACAACGTTTAGTGTTAAAGGTCATTATTCCAACATAGGTTGCGCCTCCACGCAGACCATATCTGTGGTGGTGTTTGAACCACAATTTACCATTACCGGCAACCCGGTGGTTTGCTCAGGTGGCAGCACAACTTTAACTGCCAGCGGCGCGAACAGTTATACCTGGAATGGCAACTTTTTTTTCCCGTTTATGCCGGTTTCGCCAACTGTTTATACGGTTTACCAGGTAAGTGCTTCCTCTTCTTCCAACAACTTAGTTTGTTCAAGCACAAAAACCATTGGTGTTGCGGTGAATCCCAATCCTATCGTGACGGCCTCTGCAAGCAAAAGTTTGGTGTGCATAGGAGAAAGCATTATAATATCAGCCTCCGGGGCAGCCACATATACTTGGAGTAATTTTCAACCTGGAGCTTCTGTAACAGTTACACCTGCCGGGCAGCAAAGTTATACTGTAACTGGAACCGACACTAACGGATGCAGCAATACAGCAATTGTATTTGTAAATACATCAGAGTGTACAAGTATAAAAGAAACGGAATTTAATCATGTCGAACTAATTATTTACCCTAACCCTAACCAGGGGGAATTTAAAATTGCATATGCTTCAGATATCAACTTAACACTTGTCAATGCCCTTGGCCAACTGATCAGGTATATCAATCTCCGCGACCTGAATAATCACGAAGAGCATATTTCTCTTTTAGCCCCCGGTGTTTATTTTATAGTTGGCAGCGGAAACAAGCATTGTTTCAACCAAAAGATCCTTGTTGTGAAATAGTTGGGTCAAATCACAACTAAAAACAATGCGAATTAAAATTTGTAAATTCTTACAAAAGCTAGGGCATTTTTTGTCTGAATAAAACAATGATGGGCACAAAAAAACCGGACAAATTTTTATCCGGTTTTGTTTATTGAATGTGGGGGAAAAATTAGGCAGTTCCTGTTTTGCGAACACCGGTGGTTTTTTTCACGCCGACACTAATTTTTGGTTTAGTTGAATCTTTGCTAGCAGATGTTTTGGCTTTTGATTCTACTTTTACTGCTTTTACTTTTTCTTCCGTTTCAGTTTTTTCTTCTTTCTTCTTTAAGTTACCCGTAGTTTGTAATGCATTGTACCAGTTAAATAATTTACGCATGTTGCTTACATAAACACGTTCCTTGTCGTATTCAGGCAATACAGCTTCAAAATATGCGGCAATGGCTTTATCGTCCGCTTTTGCATCAACGGCAGCACCGCCATTTTCTTTTTCAAATACCGCAAACATAATTTCTTCAATGGGTTTATCGTCACCTGTTGTGTACATGCTAATTTCAGCAAGTGTTGAAACTTTGGTGGATGCATAAACGTTCACTCTTTTTTTATCTTGTAAACCTTCTACAATAATGCCATTTTTACTTTGTGCCACAATTTTGTATAAGCCTGATTGGCCTGAGATGGCAATAATTCCTGATAAGTCGATCATATTTTGTTATTTTCTTTGGAGGCTAAAGATAGGCTTTTTTTATTAAAAATGGAGGCTTTTTTCAGAGGAATGAGGTATTTTATGGGCTTTTGAGGGTGCCTGGCGAATTTCGAAAAAAGCGGGCATTCGCCCATTTGTGTTCAGTAAACCATAGCAGATGAATTTATGGCGTTAAAATTTTAAAGGGTTGGTTTTACTTAAGTATTTGATATTCTGGTTTTGAAATGGTAAATTTAGTTTGAAATTAAATCCAAAATAATGAATAAAAAAATCTTAATCTTATTAACGGCAGTACTTTGTGTTTTTTCAACTAAGGTTCATTCTCAATCAGAGGACTTTATTACACCAAATGGAATTTTTGATAAGGTCAAAGATGCTGACGGTAATGAATTTTGGTTGAAAGATTTAGAAACAGGTAAAGGCAGACCGATT
>JBAXXZ010000401.1:0-2722 GCA_037127575.1 Bacteroidota bacterium
CTGTTGCATTAGACAAGCACGCTTCGGCATATGCTGATAAACGCAAAGGTTTAGTGTCGGAAGGCAAAACAAAGAAAAAAGAAACCGCAAGCACCAACTAAAATTATTGAGTTATGAGCACATCAAAAGACATTAGATATTTAAATCCTCCTACAGCTGAGGCTAAAAAGAAAAAATACTGTCGTTTTCAAAAAAACGGTATTAAATACATCGATTACAAAGACCCTGATTTTTTATTGAAGTTTGTTAACGAGCAAGGTAAATTGTTACCACGCCGTTTAACAGGTACTTCTTTAAAGTTTCAACGCAAGGTGGCGCAAGCCGTTAAGCGTTCACGTCATTTGGCTTTAATGCCTTATGTAGCCGATTTAATGAAATAATCAATTAAAGCAATTACAATGGAAGTTATTTTAAAACAAGATATCAAAGGATTAGGCTTTAAAGACGACAAAGTAAAAGTAGCCAATGGTTACGGTCGTAATTTTTTATTGCCAAAGGGCATGGCAACTTTAGCAACTGAAAGTGCTAAAAAAATGCATGCTGAAATATTAAAGCAACGTGCTTTTAAAGAAGACAAATTGCGCAAAGAAGCAGCGATTAACGCTGAGAAATTAGCCGGCATGAGCATTAAAGTGGGTGCAAAAGCAGGTGAAAATGGCAAAATTTTTGGTTCGGTTACTACCATTCAATTGGCAGATGCTTTAAACAAAGCAGGTTATGTTGTTGAACGTAAAAACATCGAAATCACCGAAGATGCTATTAAGCAATTGGGAACTTACAATGCAAAAGTACGTTTGTTCAAAGAAATATCGGCCAACATTTCGTTTGAAGTGGTAGCTGAATAATTAAACTCATTTTTAAAAGATCCTGTTGAGCAAATCAACAGGATTTTTTTTTTGCCTTGATTCGGCATTTTTTTATATTTTTATAATAAATTTAATGAAAATGAAAAAAGTATATTCCCTTTTTTTTACGGTTGCCGTGGCGGCACTCTTTACTTTTAGTGCATGTAATAAAGATAAAAAAGCCTTTAGAAATGAAGATGGTTCAAGTACCGTTGACAACAGAACGGCGCAGAGTGAGAATGATGCGGCTGTAAGTGATGTAAATGATGTGTTGGGTAACCAGGGCAGCTTAAGGGGCAAGGGAACCGAAGCCAGCGGAACAACAGGCGTGTTGGGCAATATTTGCGGCATGAGTCTCGATACCGCTAGCATGAAAGCAGGCTCGGTTAAACTAAATTATAACGGCACCACTTGTAACAACCGCACGCGCACAGGCAGTATTGTGCTAAGTATTGTGGATTATGCGCTCGGAAAACGTTGGAAAACCAAAGGTGCGGTGTTGAAGGTAGAATTTCAAGCCTATAAAATTAAAAGGGCATCTGACGGCAAAAGCATTCAATTCGACGGGGTACAATATATTACCAATGAAAGTGGGGGCACCTGGTGGGAATTGTTTTTCTTAAAAACACAAAGCAATTTGGTGCACACAATTAGCAGCAGTAATTTAAACGCTACTTTTGAAGACGGTAAAACCGCCATCTATAATATTAATCGTAAAATCACGTATTCTTATCCTTCCAACATTGTTACCTGCATGGCCGAAGGCATTGGTAGCAGCGAGGGTTTAAACAATCTCGAAAATTTTGGCACCACACGCGATGGGGCAGCATTTACCAGTCAGGTTTCAACACCCATTATTTGGAACCTCACTTGCGGTGCAGGTGCCCCCATTCAAGGTGAAGTAAATGTGAAAGTGGCCGCAAAGGCCTTTGAATTAAAATGTTTGTTTGGCGTTGATAACAGCGGTAACTCGGTAACAGTTGCCGCCAACTCGTGTGCTTATGGCTGGAAATTGGAATGGACCTACAAAGGCGAAACAAAAAAGAAGATTATTGGTTATAATTAAAAGCAATTGAACCGATTAAAACCTGTTAAGTGAGTGCTTGGCAGGTTTTTTTTTGATTTGTAGCCCGCCTGAAAATTAAAAATTTGTTCATTTCGCTTAAATATTTATATATTTATTAATTGTTTGAGGAAATTTTACATGAAGCATTATTTTACAAAGAGAACCGGATTAAAAACATTGTTGTTGTTAACCGCTATGGTTCTTGTATTCGCTTCATGCAAAAAGCGAAAAGCATTTAATGCCGAAGATGGGCAAGACTTGGTGGATGTAACAGATATTCGTTCACAAACAGACTTGGTTTTAGCAGATGCCAATGAAGCGATAAGTAATCAGTTTTTTTTACGTGGTAAATCTTCTTCACTTGAAGGTGCAGCAGCAGGAGCAACCAATTGCGCCTTGGTAATGGATAGCTCATTGATTTATTCAGGAAAAATTATTTTTAATTATACGGGCAGTGTATGCGATAATTTAAAAAGAGAAGGGCAAGTTGTAGTAAGCATAAGTAATTATCCTACTAAAAAATGGAAAGACAAAGGCGCTGTGCTGCAAATTACTTTTATCAATTATGTTGTAACCAACGCAACTGATGGCAGAGTGATGAAGATTAACGGAAGCATGAATGTAACCAATATTAGCGGCGGCACCTGGTACGAATTAAGATATTTGAACCAAAGTAATTTGGTGCAAACCATTTCTGCTGCCGATTTGGCTATCACTTTCGATAAAACATATTTGGTTAATTGCAATTTGGAAAGGAGCGTCACATTTAATTTGCAAGGCACAATCATTAATGCTTTTGATGAAGGTACGG
>JBAXXZ010000402.1:0-2700 GCA_037127575.1 Bacteroidota bacterium
CCTCTAAAAATACTGTAGAAGAAATTGAATAAGAAAACGCCTTGCGCCAAAGCACCTACAATGGCACAAATGGTTACGATTTCGTTTACATCTACCAAATTATCGAACATTGGGAAGTTGCTATTTGTATAATAACGACGAGGTACGCCTGCCAATCCTAAAAAGTGCATTGGGAAAAACACACCATACGCTGTTAATGTGGTTAACCAAAAATGGATATAACCCAACTTTTTATTCATCATACGTAAGAATAATTTTGGAAACCAATGGTAAACACCGGCAAACATACCGAAGATGGCACTTAATCCCATTACAATATGGAAATGCGCTACTACGAAGTAAGTATCATGCACGTTAATATCCAAGGTTGAATCGGCTAAAATAATACCGGTTACACCACCTGAAATAAATGATGCAACTAAACCAATCGCAAACATCATGGCCGGTGTGTATTGAATATTCCCTTTCCACATTGTTGTAATAAAATTAAACGCTTTTACTGCAGAAGGAATCGCAATTAATAAAGTGGTGAACACAAACACAGAACCTAAGAATGGATTCATGCCGGTCATGTACATGTGGTGACCCCAAACAATAAATGATAAGAAACCAATCGCCAAAATTGAACCAATCATTGCACGGTATCCGAAAATAGGTTTACGTGAATTGGTGGCAATAATTTCTGAAGCCATACCCAAAGCAGGTAACAATACAATGTATACTTCAGGGTGACCAAGGAACCAGAACAAGTGTTCGAATAAAATAGGACTACCACCTACATTATCTAAAGGACGTCCGCCGATATAAATATCCGACAAATAGAAAGAGGTGTGGAAGCTTCTGTCGAAAATCAACAACAAAGCACAAGAGAATAATACAGGGAAAGACAATACACCCAAAATGGCTGTAACTAGGAAAGCCCAAATGGTTAGAGGCATTCTGGTCATCTTCATGCCTTTTGTACGCAAGTTAATAATGGTGATGATGTAATTTAAACTACCCAATAAAGAAGAAACAATGAAGATGGCCATAGATGCCAACCAAAGTGTCATCCCTAACTTGGAACCCGGAATGGCTTCTGGCAAAGCAGATAAAGGCGGATAAATTGTCCAACCTGCTGATGCAGGACCATCTTGAATAAAACATGATGCCAACATGATGACACTTGACACGAAGAAGAACCAGTATGATAACATGTTTAAGAACCCGGAAGCCATATCACGGGCGCCAATTTGGTATGGAATTAACAAGTTACTGAAAGTGCCGCTTAATCCACCAGTTAATACAAAAAACACCATGATTGTACCATGAATGGTAACCAAGGCCAAATACATGTTAGGATCAAGAATCCCGTCTTTTCCCCATTTATCGCCTAACATCGCATTAATGAAAGCAAATTTTTCTCCCGGCCAAGCCAATTGCAAACGGAAAATAATCGACATGGTCATTGCCACAACAGCCATAACTACCGCGGTAATTAAAAACTGACGTGAAATAACTTTGTGATCCATACTAAAAATATACTTACTCACAAACGATTCTTCATGATCGTCATGGTCATGCACATGCGCATGGTGAGATAAGTGTTCTTTTTCTAAAGTTGAGCTGGTTGGACTTGACATCTTATTTCTATTTAATTTTTAATATTAATATTATTTAGAAGCAACAGTTTTAATTGCTTTTTGTTTTTGCATCCAAGCATTGTAATCTGCTTCGGTGTCAACAACAACATTCATTTGCATATTGTAGTGTGAAGCACCACAAATTTTATTACACAATAAAATAAAATCAAACTCAACGGGTTCTTTATTTTCTAAAGCTCTTTGTTTATTAATACCTGCCATCAATTGCACCACGTATGGATCTTTACGCATTTCGGAAGTGGTTTTGGTTGGTTTAAAACGGAAGAAGGTAACCATACCCGGAACGCAGTTCATTTGTGCTCTAAAGTGCGGTAAATAAGCGCTGTGAATCACATCGCGACTTCTCATGTGCAATTCAATTTCTCTGCCAATAGGAATGTGGATTTCATTTTTTACCAAAATGTCATCATAACCTAAAACATCAGATGTGTCCATGCCTACTGAGTTGCTGCCTGAAATTTGACGAAAATCTGTTTCACCTAATTTGCCGTCTTTACCCGGAAAACGTGCTGTCCAATCAAATTGTTTGGCATATAATTCCACCACCACCTTGTCGGCGTCGTTGTTTTCGGCGGTAATTTCATTCCAATATTTTAAACCAAAAATAATGATGAAGGTTAAAGCAACAGCAGGAACAACGGTCCACAACATTTCGATTTTGTTATTGTGTGGATAATACACTGCTTTGTTTTGGCTATTACCACGGTATTTGTAAGCAAACCAGAACAAAAAGAAATTGGTTACCAAAAACACAAAAGTTACCAAGTAAATATTCGCTTCAAACAAGGTGTCGATTTTTGCACCATGTTCAGATGCCGCGGCAGGCAAACAACGGTCGCTCCAACGACTAACTTGCCAGAAAAAGAAAGCGAAAAACACAAGCATAAATAACAACATGGCTTTACCCATCATGTCATTGTCGCTGTCGGTTACTTGCCACTCTTTTGTTTTTTTCAAACCTCGACTTAACTCAATAACTCTCAATAATTGATGTCCCGCAATTATTAATAATACTATGGCTAACAGAACTAAAAGACTCATCTTGTTTTATTTAAAT
>JBAXXZ010000403.1:0-2699 GCA_037127575.1 Bacteroidota bacterium
ATCAAGTAATGGGCCACTAATTTTATTTAAATATTTTTGTACAACACCCGGCCCGCAAACACAATCTTTTTCAGGATGATTGTAATATCCTCAAGGACAAGGATTCATGCTTGCTATGAGCATAAATGAGGCGGGATATTCGACCGACATTTTAGCGCGGCTTATGCTCACCACCCTATCTTCAATGGGCTGACGCATTACTTCCAAAACAGTTCGCTTAAACTCCGGCAATTCATCCAAAAACAATACCCCGTTATGCGCCAAACTAATTTCGCCGGGCTGTGGGTTGTTTCCTCCGCCAACAAGTGCAATATCTGAAATGGTATGGTGTGGCGCCCTAAAAGGTCTTTGCGTAATTAATCCTTTCGTTTTTATTCCTCCTCTGGTGGCTACCGAATGTATTTTAGTGGTTTCTAAGGCCTCTTCAAAAGTTAATGGCGGTAAAATACTTGGAAGGCGTTTGCTCAACATGGTTTTTCCTGCACCGGGCGGACCAATCAAAATCACATTATGTCCTCCGGCGGCAGCAATTTCCATGGCCCTTTTAATGTTCTCCTGTCCTTTTACATCCGAAAAGTCAAATGCCAAATCGTTTGATGGTTTTAAAAAAACTTCATCCAAATCAACTTGTGCTTGCGGCAATGGCACACTTTGATTAAAAAAATCAATGACTTGTTGAATGTTGGTGGCGTATAATACTTTTAAATCTTTTACCACCGCAGCTTCAGTAGAATTCTCCTCCGGCAGAATAATCCCCTTAAACCCATCCTTTAATGCTGTGATGGCAATGGGTAAAGCCCCTTTAATGGGCCGTATTGTTCCATCCAAGGCCAATTCTCCCATGATGACATAGTCGGAAATCCGATCTGCCTTAATTTGTTCGCTTGCGCCTAAAATGCCAATGGCAATGCTTAAATCATAGGCTGAGCCTTCCTTCCGAATATCGGCCGGCGCCAAATTTACAGTGATGGCTTTGCCTGGTATTCGATACCCAATTTGTTTTAAGGCCGAATCGATGCGTTGCTGACTTTCCTTCACAGCATTATCAGGTAAACCCACCATAAAAAAATTTACACCAATGCCCACACTAACCTCAACAGTTACTTTGGTGGCATTAATACCTTGAACCGCATACCCATATGTTTTCACCAACATGCCCCCAAATTACTCAAAGTAAAAATGAAAGAAGTTGCTTTAAAAGGATATTTTACCCATGCCACATTTGGTGACGATTGTCACTTTTAAATACCTGTTTTGTGACATTCATATGACAATTAAAATTAATTAATGCTGCATCTTTGCCCTTGAATAGTGGAAAACTTTAAAGTCATAGCCTTTACACATAAGTCCTTACAACTCGACCTAATTGGTAAATTACATTTGTCGCCCGATGAGCAAAACACTGTACTTGAAGCCCTTAAGTTAAATTTTGGTTTCAACGAAATGTTGTTTCTAAGTACTTGTAACAGGGTTGAGTTATTCATCAAAACTGATTTAGACCTTGACCTAAATTTAATTAAGGCCATTTGTTCATTTATCAATAGTCGTTTTACCCCTGAAGAACTCAATGAAATTGCCTCACAATCGGCGGTATTTGTTGGTCCTAAAGCAGTTGAACACGTATTAAAAGTGGCCTCATCTCTTGAATCCTTAGTAGTTGGAGAAAGAGAAATCATCACCCAAATTCGTAAAGCTTACGAGTTTTGTCACCAAATTGGAACAACGGGCGACTTTTTGCGCTTGTTAATCAACCATACCATCGAAACCGCGAAAGAAATTTTTACCAATACCAATATTGCAAAAAACCCGGTATCGGTTGCTTCTCTTGCCTATAGAGCCCTGCGCGAACAAGGCATTAAAAACGATGCCCGCATTTTATTTGTAGGAAGCGGGCAAACCAATACCGTTTTGGCCTCCTACTTTCAAAAACACCAGTATGGTAACTTTACAGTATTTAACCGTAGTTTAAGCAATGCCGAAAAACTGGCCAAAGTATTGCATGGTAAAGCTTTTGAATTAAATCACATACAAAAATTTGATGAAGGATTTGATGTTTTGGTAGTTTGTACCTCAAGCTCTGAAACCATCATTACTCCCGATATTTATCAATCATTGCTTAACAACGAAACATCAAAAAAAATCATTATCGACTTGGGTATTCCTGCCAATGTTGACGCAAATGTTGCTGCTCAAAGCCAAGTGAATTATATTGATATTACTTCTTTAAAAGCCCAAGCTGAAGCCAATTTGCAATTAAGGAAAGCTGAAATTTACCGCTGTGATGAAATTATCCAGCAAAAAATTCTGGCTTTTGATGCTTTGTATGCAGAACGTAGAATTGAATTGGCATTTGGTCAAATTCCAAAACAAGTAAAAGCTTTTAAAGATTTGGCTATGAATGAAGTTTTTGCCAAAGAACTAAATAGCCTGGATGCCAACAGCAAAGAGGTTTTGGACAAGGTATTGTCTTACATGGAAAAAAAATACAATGCCGTTGCCATTAAAACTGCTAAGGAAGTTTTTCTTTCAAAGAATTAAAATTCTAACTTCAACCCGTGAATCGTAAAATTATTATCGGCACCCGTGGCAGCGAACTTGCCTTGTGGCAGGCCAATTATACCAAGCAGCGCCTGGAAGACAAAGGCTACCAAGCCGAATTAAAAATTATTTCAACCAGCGGCGACCGCTCGCAACAATGG
>JBAXXZ010000404.1:0-2692 GCA_037127575.1 Bacteroidota bacterium
CACCAACACATCTCCTTCGTTTTCTCGCATGGCGCGCAGTATAAGTTGTGCAGCCAATTCGGGCAATAGTGTTTCGT
Source organism: Bacteroidota bacterium (assembly GCA_037127575.1). Lineage (GTDB taxonomy): Bacteria > Bacteroidota > Bacteroidia > B-17B0 > Aurantibacillaceae > Aurantibacillus. The sequence continues at coordinate 78 of JBAXXZ010000404.1, forward strand.
CGGCATCCTCGCCGTAAATACTATTTACCGGATATTGTTTGCCTTCGCTAACAAGGCACTCGCAGCGCAGGAGGTTTTGAAGCTGCGGCATGTTAAGCGTGGCCGACATAATCAATAGTCGTAAGTCGGGCCGAAGCACTTGTTGTGCCTCGCGGCAAAGAGCCAGCGCTAAATCAGCATTTAAGCTGCGTTCATGAAATTCATCAAATATAACTAGGCCAATATTTTCAAGGGCATTATCGTTTTGCAACATGCGTGTAAGAATGCCTTCGGTAACCACTTCAATGATGGTTTTATCACTTATCCTGTTATCAAATCGAATTCGGTAGCCAACTTTTTGTCCAATCTCATCGTTTAGCAAAGATGCCATGCGAGCCGCAATTGTTCGGGCGGCCAAACGCCGAGGTTCGAGCATGATTATCTTTTTCCCATTTAAAAAAGGTTCATCCATTAATGCAAGGGGAAGCAATGTGCTTTTACCTGCTCCAGGCGGGGCATTTAGAATAAGTGTATTTTGATCGTTAAGTTGCTTGCGCAGCGCAGGAATTACCTCAACAACAGGCAGGTTTATTTGAAAAGGATTGAATGGCAAAACAAGAATAGATTGAGGAAGTAAAAGTAAGGCCTTTTAAAGCAATATTCGCAGTTGAAGCCCCTTCGTTTTCAGCAATTTAGTATATTTGTGCCCCTTTAGTAAAACACTAAGGCGCTTAGTACACTAAGAACCACTAAGGTTATTAATTCTTAAAGTGAATCTCGTGTACTTATTAGTAAAAAGATATAACAGACATAAATGAAGAACATTAGGAACTTTTGTATTATTGCCCATATCGACCACGGAAAAAGCACATTGGCAGATCGATTATTAGAATATACCGGCACAATTAGTAAGCGCGAAATGCAGGACCAGGTATTGGATGATATGGATCTTGAAAAGGAACGTGGCATTACCATTAAGAGCCATGCCATTCAAATGGATTACACATACAAAGGAGAAAAGTACGTCTTAAATTTAATTGATACGCCGGGTCACGTTGATTTTAGTTATGAGGTATCGCGTTCAATTGCGGCCTGTGAAGGGGCCTTGTTGATTGTTGATGCCGCGCAAGGCATTCAGGCGCAAACCATTTCTAATTTATATTTGGCATTGGAGCATGACTTAACCATCATTCCAATTTTGAATAAAATGGATTTACCGAGTGCCGAGCCCGAAATGGTGACCGATCAAATTGTAGAATTAATTGGTTGTGATCCTTCGGAAGTAATTCCTGCCAGTGGCAAAACCGGCATGGGTATTGAAGAAATTTTAACCGCAATTATTGAGCGTGTGCACGCTCCGGTAGGCGACCCTAAAGCGCCACTACAAGCTTTAATTTTTGATTCTGTTTTTAATTCCTTCAGAGGAATTATTGCCTATTTTAAAATTACCAATGGCACGATTAAGAAAGGAGAAAAGGTAAAATTTGTGAATACCGGCGCCACTTATAATGCAGATGAAATTGGGGTTTTGAAATTAAAACAAGAGCCACGTAGTCAACTTAGCGCAGGCGATGTGGGTTATATAATCTCAGGCATTAAAGAGGCCCGCGAAGTGAAGGTAGGGGATACCATCACGCATTTTGATCGTCCTTGTGAAGTAGGCATTGATGGTTTTGAAGACGTGAAGCCCATGGTATTTGCTGGCATTTATCCGGTAGATACAGACGACTTTGAAGAATTGCGTTACAGCATGGAGAAGTTGCAACTGAATGATGCTTCTTTAACTTGGGAGCCTGAGAGCTCAGCGGCTTTGGGTTTTGGTTTTCGTTGCGGTTTCTTGGGCATGTTGCACATGGAAATTATTCAGGAGCGCCTAGAGCGTGAATTCAATATGACCGTGATTACAACGGTTCCCAATGTGTCGTATTTGGCACACAAAACCGATGGTGAAGTGGTGACGGTGAATAACCCGAGTGACTTACCCGATCCGGGAAGAATTGACTTTATCGAAGAGCCTTATATTAAAGCCACTGTGATTACAAAATCCGAATTTATTGGTCCTGTAATGAGTTTGTGCATTGAAAAGCGCGGACAAATAGTGAACCAACATTATCTAACGGCCGACAGGGTGGAGCTGATTTTTGAAATGCCTTTGGGTGAAGTGGTGTTTGACTTTTTTGATCGCTTAAAATCCATCTCTAAAGGGTATGCTTCGTTTGATTATCATCCAATTGGCATGAAACAATCAGATTTGGCGAAATTGGATATCCTATTAAACGGCGAACCCGTAGATGCCTTATCGGCCTTAATTCACAGAAGCAATGCCTATGATTTTGGTAAAAAGATTTGTGAAAAATTAAAGGAATTGATTCCGCGTCAACAATTTGAAATACCGATTCAAGCAGCCATTGGCGCAAAAATTATTGCACGCGAAACCATACGCGCCATGCGAAAAGATGTAACCGCAAAATGTTACGGCGGTGATATCAGTCGTAAACGTAAACTACTCGAAAAACAAAAAGAAGGTAAAAAGCGCATGAAACAAGTGGGTAATGTGGAAATCCCTCAAAGTGCTTTTATGGCTGTTTTGAAGTTGAATGATTAATTCTCAATGAAAAGAAGTATAAGAATAATAT
>JBAXXZ010000405.1:0-2690 GCA_037127575.1 Bacteroidota bacterium
TGCTTAAACTAACTTGAAAAATGAAAACAAGAGGGGCTAATGCCAGGGCCAATAAGTAGGAACTCAATGATGGGATCAAAAAATATCCGCACAAGGAAACCGACAGAAAAATATAATTAAAACCGCTTTGATGCACTGATAAAAACAATGGTTCTTGCTGAAAATAAGCGATTGTATAGGCGCCAATTAAGAAACTCACAAACGAAATCCCGAAGGCAATTCTCGAATAAATAAATAAACCAATGGCAATTAAAAAACCGGCTAAACTGCTATTTTGAAACAAGGCCATCGACAAGGTTTTTAAAAAGGCGCCTAACATGTTTGGTAAATGATTGTGCAAGGTTATGTTAAGATCTTCGATGAACGCAATGGCAAATGTGTTGGGTTGTATATCTGCATCAAATGCATGAATTTTCCTCACACAAATCACCGCAATCCATACACTGATGATGAATGGAAAACTCAAAAAAGGCAATTTAAACCGATTTAAAAATGCTGACATCCAAACCGAAATAAGTAAACACAATACCGAGGCAATGAGCAAAAAAACAACTGAAGGCAATGTAATTGGCATAATGCCGGCAAGCGCGAGTCCGTTCAATAATACATTATAGGTATACGCGCCATTGTTTAAATAAGTTTGGTTAAGGCCAATCAAATCACCAATAAACAATGCAAATAAAACACTTAAAAGACCCATCATGCCAATCACAGGATTCATGAAGGTGGCAAGCAATAACAGTGCAGCCAAACCAATATTTTGTGAAAAAAATATTTGGCTATAACTGAGTAAACAGGCCTTTAAATATCGTTGAAGTTGCAATTGCAAAACTTTTACAATTTAAAATTCTTTAAATAATTGGGCAATATCTCGTTGTGTTCGATGCTTTCAATGGTTTCGCAACTGCGTATCACATGTACTTTTTCTTCCATATCAATCATCACCACGGCAGGTCTTAATGAAATAAATTGCATCCATTGTGTCATATTATAAGCACCTACCATATGCACCACCACTTGGTCATTTCGTTTTAAAGGTGGCAAGGTAACATTTTCACGAATCACATCAATATTCATACACAGCGGACCGTATAACACCGCATCTTCGGTGTATTGGCTAAAATCTTGGGCCGGACTAATTTTGTGTTCGTACCAAAAGGCAGTGAATAATATATTTACGCCAAAATCCATAATGGTGGCGCGACGACCATCCGACAAACGTTTGTTTGAAAGTACTGTGCCCAATAAATAGCCGGCTTCATCAATTAAGGCCCTTCCTGTTTCAAGTATCAATAGAGGCAATTCATCTTCCACAAAACCGGCATTTAAAATAGATGAACCAATGGCCTCAGCATATTGATCAAAATCGGGTGAAGTGTCGGCGCCCTGTAAATACGAGCCTTTTAGTGTGTTTTTAGATGCAAAACCACCACCCATATCAATGTACTGAATGTTTTTTTTGTATTTCTTTTTAATGTTTAGTGCCAGGTCCGATAATTTTTTAGCAGCAATACCATAGGCACTTGGGGCCAACATAAAGGTGCCTATGTGTGCATGTAAACCCACTAATTCCATTTTATCATTGAGCATAATTTTATTGATGGCATCCCAAGCCTGACCGTTTTCATAATTAAAACCAAAACGGTCCCACATCGGGTAAATGCGTGTATCCATATTTACACGAATGGCCACACGCGGACGAATTTTTAATTCGGTGGCCAATTCAATCAACAAATACAATTCATCCAAATGGTCGATGTGAATGAGTGAATTGTTTTGAATGGCGTTGCGTAATTCTGTTTCGGTTTTATCAGGACCGTTAAAAATTATTTTATCTCCCGGAACATTGTTTTTTAGGGCTTTACTATATTCAAAGCCCGATACCACTTCTGCCCATGAGCCTTCTTGGTGAAAAACATGACACACGGCATTGATATAATTGGTTTTGTAGCTCCAAGCAAATTGTACTTTTGGGTATCTGGTTTTAAAGGCCCTCTTGGCATCATTAAATGTTTGACGAATGGTTTTTTCCGACATCACAAATAATGGCGAGCCATGCTTGGCGATTAAATCTTTCACTGCATTGCCGTCGATGTGGGTACAAGGATTGTACTCGGTTTTGGTGCCGAATTTATTCATGATACCAACGTTTAAACGTTGAATCACCGGTCTTTCATATTGCAATTTTTTCATGTTCATTTTTTTCAGTCTTTATAATTCACCCATGGTGGCTATTTTTTCGAATTCTTTTAATTCAACAATCATGTCGAATGAATAACGAATAAACATTTTACCGATATCGTATTTTGTGTATGGTTTTACTTTTTCTCCCAAAGCCATTTTTACCAATGCTTCAGGATGGTTTTGCCCGCAGCCTACCGCCAAATAAACCCAAGCAGGAAAACGCGGATTTATTTCGATGAGATAATATTCGCCTTTGGCATTTTTAATAATTTCCAGTTCCAAACCCCCGCGCCATTTGGTGGAAGAAAATAATTGTCTGGTCATTTTCATTAAATGTTCATCATCGATTGAAATACCCGACCATGCCTTGCCTTTATCAGTAATGTATTGTTTACGCATTGGTACCGCTCCAACCACGTTCCCTTTTCCGTCGCCAATAGCGGTAACATTTACTTCCTGACCATACACCATCTCTTGAATTATTATTGGCAATCCCCATTTTGCAC
>JBAXXZ010000406.1:0-2688 GCA_037127575.1 Bacteroidota bacterium
GTGCTATGTATTGCTTAAAGAAACTGTAAACGATACTTACCGCGGTGGTGCCATCAACATCATAATCGCCGTAAATTAAAACTTTTTCATTTTTTGAAATGGCGGTTTTAATACGTGCGATGGCTTTGTCCATATCCTTCATCAAATAAGGATCATGTAACTGATTTAAATCGGGCCTAAAAAATGTTTTCGCATCTTCAAAATTGTTGATGCCACGTAAACTCAATAAGGAAGAAACAATGCGGTCAACACTGAGCGCCTGTTGCAATGCCACGTGATTTGGATTGGGTTTAAGTATTTTCCAAATTTTCTGCAAACTCAAGAAATGTTATGATATACAGCCTCAATGTCATCATCCTCCTCCATCTTTTCAATCATGGCCATCACTTCGGCTTCATGCTCCGCACTTAATTCTTTTGATGTTGTTGGAACATAAATTTTACTGGTTTCTATCACCGCAATTTTTCTATCTTCTAAAGCATGTTGCATTTTGCCGAAATCCACAAATTGTGTTTGAATGATGAATTGTTTGTGCTCTTCATCCAAATTAATGTCTTCCAAACCAAAATCAATTAATTCCAATTCTAAATCGTCCTTGTTAAAATTCGCAGCATCAATCTTAAATAATACCACGTGCTCAAACATAAAACTTACCGATCCGTTCGTACCCAAAGCCCCGTTAGCCCTGCTAAAATACATGCGTACGCTGGCCACAGTTCTTGTCGGATTATTCGTAGTGCATTCAACCAATACCGGTACGCCATGTGGCGCATATCCTTCATAAATAATGGCTTCGTAATTCGCCGTGTCTTTTTCACTCGCCCTCTTAATGGCTGAATCAACATTCGTCTTCGGCATGTTCACTGCCTTAGCGTTTTGAATCACCATCCTTAAACGTGGATTACTGTCTGGGTTTGGACCACCCAATTTAACAGCCATTACAATTTCTCTTCCAATCTTGGTAAAAGTCTTGGCCATTTTAGCATAACGCTTAAACATGGTCGCTTTTCTCGTTTCAAAAATTCTTCCCATAATGTTTTCTATAGGGGAACAAAGTTAATTCAAATTTGTATTCAGACAATCTTTTTTGAATTATAGCATCGCCGTTCAAAGTAAAAATTCCACAAAATGAATCAACTCCCCCTCGCTATAGCTATTTTGTAATCACAATTTTCTCTTTAATTAAACCACCTGTCATTTGTCCTTGTACAAAATAAATACCACTAGGCAAATCACTTAAATTGATTTCCGCCTTTAATACCTGGTTACTTAACTGCAAATGCTTCAATACTTGTCCCAATTCGTTTGTAATTAACAAATCACAGGCGCTTAAACTTTCAATTGTAAAATGCCCTTCATTTGGATTCGGATAAATCATCAAAGTATTTAAAAGCGATTTGTTTTCATTTAAGCTTGTACAGGCACTAACGGTTTGCGTATAAGTGCCTTTGTTAATACAGCCAAAAGTAGACGTGCCGGTTGATGTATAACTCAAAGCAGCTGTGCTTGTAGCTGTAATTTGAATGGTGCTGTTGGTAGAAGCATTGCTCCAAAAATAGGTTGTAGCACCGCTTGCTGTTAACATGGCTTTCTCGCCAACACACAAGTTTGGTCGGCTGCTGGTTACTACAACAGTTGGAGTCGGGCTAATACTAATTCCGATAGTTTTAGTATCGCGGCATAAATTTGCATCAAAACCAGTTAATGTATAAACCGTTGTTACACTTGGTGAAACATTTATATTGCCGGCTGTAGAACCTGTACTCCAAGAGTATGTATTTGCGCCTAACGCAGTTAATAAAACAACATCCCCGTCACATATCATGGTTTTGCTGCTGATGGCACTCACTGTTGGCACAGGCATTACTTGCACCGCGTAAGTTTGTGAATTCACACAGGTATTCAAATCGGTTCCTGTTACACTGTAAGTGTTGTATTGTAAACTTGGCGTAAAAGTATATACATTGGTGTTTGGTCCGTTTGTCCATGAATAGGAGTTGGCGCCGCTTGCAGTTAAAGTCACCGCCGAACCAATACACACCGAAGTACTTCCCACAACCGTTATAGTTGGTAAATTAAACACACCAACTGCCACCGTATTACTAATCGAACAATTGGCATTGCTGTTTGCAACTACCGTATAAACCGCACTTACGGTTGGACTAACCACACTTGATGTACCGCTCACAGCTCCCGGATTCCATTGGTAACTCATGGCATTTCCGCTAATACTCAAACTGGCTGAACTACCCGGACACATGGATGCACTTGGTCCGCTCACTGAAACTGACATGTTGGTAACCGTTATAGAAGCCGAGCCAATCGCGCAATTTTGTTGCGCCAATACCGAATATGTTGTAATGCTTGAACTCGAAATGCTAATGGCTGTGTTGGTAGAGCCTGTGCTCCAAATGGCTTGTCCAACAGTACTCGAGGTGTTAATCGTAATAGTGCTGCCCGGACACAACAACACATTGGTGCCTTGCGCAATACTCACATTCGCAGTTGAAGTGATGGTTACCGAAAAATCGGTGCTAGCAAAAGTAGCATTATCCAAAAATTTAAAATCACAAACCAAAGCAGGATCATTGTTGGTTAAAACACCATACACCGGTGCAATTTTAAATACTCCCGCCGATGGCTCCAACACTTCAGCTGCCACATGCGGCACAAGCACTAACCCTGCCA
>JBAXXZ010000407.1:0-2687 GCA_037127575.1 Bacteroidota bacterium
TGTTAATCAAATTTAATATGGTAAGACCATGAAATAAAGTTAATTCTTCCAAAACACACAAAAACAAGTAATTATAACACCCACACCAACCTGTTTATAATTTTTAAGTTTTAATTCCTAATTTTTAATTCTTAATTGCCTCACGCTTTCAAATCCCTTACTTTAGCATAAAAAACCAACATGTGTTACGACGCTGAATCAGGCACCAAACTGGCCCTTAAATACGCTCAGCATCGCGGTGATGAAGGCACAGTAAAAGCCCTCACCCGTCAATTGGAATTGTTTAGAATGGATTTTCCTGCTTATTACCATGTATCCGGTTTTGTGCATCCCCCATTGCTTGTATTTACTAATCAACAACCATTGGTTCCACAAGCATTCACTTGGGGTCTCATTCCGGCATGGACAAAAAACTTGGCAGAAGCAAAAAAATTATGGAACAATACCCTCAATGCAAGGGCAGAAAGCATTTTTGAAAAACCGGCATTTAAACAATCGGCAATTCATAAACGCTGCATCATTTATCTCGATGCCTTTTACGAACACAGGCACCTCAACAAAAAAACATTTCCATATCGTATCGCCATGAAAGACCAATCTCCCATGGCCATTGCCGGCTTGTGGGAAGAAAGGCAAGATAAATCAAGCGGCGAACACATGCAAACCGTTAGTATTATCACCACCGAAGCAAATGCCTTGATGCAAAAAATTCACAACAATCCCGGTGCCGAAGGACCAAGAATGCCGGTGATTTTACCAAAAGAAAAACAAGATGAATGGTTCATCGATTGTAAAACAGACAACGATTTAAAGCACTTAAAAAGTTTAATGACTGCCATTGATAATGATGTATTAAGTGCATACCCCGTAGGCAAATTACACGGTAAAAACGCCATTGGCAACCATGCCATGGTTGAAACAGAAGTGCATTATCCTGAATTAGATCAAGAAGGTGAAGCGCCAAAACAATTCTCGCTTTTCGATGAATGACTTGTTGCCTGCTTTAATTTTAAATCATGCTTAAAATCATACCGAGTCATGGAATCAAAAACAATGCAATTCGTAATTTTGTGAATAGAAGCTTTAGAACAATGTTTGATTAAACACGATGATCAATAAGCCAATATTTCCAACGCAATTACACGCAGCCGTGGCAAAAAGTATTCACAATTTTTTTGCCGAAAATCATCTTGTTGATACCGTTTTAGTTGTGAACTCATGCGCACGCGGACAAGCAGTACCAGAAAGCGATCTCGATTTTGCCATTTTATTAAAACCATCATTTACAAAAAGCGAAAGAAAAAAACTTGAATCCGATTGGCTGTTGTTTGCTAATTCCAATAAAAGTATTCAAGACTACAAAGCCTCCGGTCCTTACGCTCACTTGCATCTCGACCTAATCGATGGCAAGTACAATCCCGGCACCATCGACATTGGCGAACCCATTAATTATTTTGAAATCGAAATCGGTAATCAAATAGGTCACTCTGCCCCACTCAATGAACCAGGTAAACATTACTTGACATTGAGAGAAAAATGGTTGCCCTTTTATAACGAAACATTAAGGCAGGAGCGCTTAAAAAATTTACACGCGGCTTGTTTGTACGATTTAACACACATTGCCCTTTTTGTAAAACGCGGACTCTATTTCCAAGCATTTGACATTTTATGCAAAGCTTTTCAGGAATATTTGCAATTGCTTTTTATCGCAAATAAAACCTATCCCATTGCCTATAACAAATGGGTTAGAGAGCAAGTGGTAAACTGGTTGAACCAACCACAACTATATCCTAAACTGGCCCCTGTATTATCCATTAAAAACATCGAAAGCGTTGAGATACTAGAACATGCGAAAATGCTTAAACATCTTTTAAACGAAGTCAAATTCGTTTAATTTTATCTTCAAAATTATTTTCATGAATTTCATCCGTACAACAAATTAGTAAATGCGAATTTCCATTTTTCAATTCACCAATAATTAGCGCCTGAGGCATCTAGTATTGGTGAGTTTGGTTACATTTTCTCTTTGAATTTGGCATGTTTGACAATAATGTAACAAAAACATGCATCGTGAAGATCTCAAGCTGAATGTTTTTGGCCAAATTGTTTTTAATTTCTTAGCAAAACATTGTTTAAACAATAGTTTCAAAAAACCTCCCAATTAATTATCTTCGCCACTCATTTAAAAAGCACAATGGAAGCATCCAAAGTACGTCAAACATTTCTCGATTTTTTCAAAAGCAAAGGCCATCACATTGTGCCAAGTGCACCCATGGTGGTGAAAGGCGACCCTACCCTCATGTTCAACAACAGTGGGATGGCGCCATTTAAAGATATTTTTTTGGGCAATGCCCCTATTCAATACCCACGGGTAGCCGATACCCAAAAATGTTTGCGCGTGAGCGGTAAACATAACGATTTAGAAGAAGTTGGCGTGGATACTTACCACCACACCATGTTCGAAATGCTTGGAAACTGGAGCTTTGGTGACTATTTTAAAAAAGAAGCCATTGCCTGGGCTTGGGAATTATTAACTGAAGTATACAAAATTGATAAAGACCGTTTGTATGTCACCGTATTTGAAGGCTACGAAAAAGAAGGTTTGGCCTTTGATCAAGAAGCTTATGATACCTGGAAACAATTTGTAAACGAAGACCGCATTTTAAACGGCAATAAAAAAGATAATT
>JBAXXZ010000408.1:0-2684 GCA_037127575.1 Bacteroidota bacterium
GCAAATATATGTTGTAACATCTAATGTTATAACATATAATTGTTAAATTTTGCTTATGCTTTTGTTGCATAATTGTTACCAGTGGTTTTTTAATCGTTTTACTTTGCTGTACTTTTATACCATTGGAAGCACTAATTAAAATAAACAGGCTCAAAAAAACCTATGTGATAGGTGAGGAAACCATCGATGCCTTAAAGGATGTGTCCTTATCGATTTTTAAAAATGAGTATGTGGCTTTGATGGGTCCATCTGGTAGCGGCAAATCAACACTCATGAACATGTTGGGTTGCCTGGATAGTCCAAGTGACGGGGAATACATTCTCAACAATTTATCGGTGGCAAAAATGAGCGATAACGATTTGGCGCAGGTGCGCAACAAACAAATTGGTTTTGTGTTTCAAACATTTAATTTATTGCCAAGGGCCAGTACACTCGAAAACGTGGCTTTGCCATTAATTTATGCCGGTTTTAGCAAAATTGATCGCGAGGCCAGGGCCAAGGAAGTACTTGAAAGTGTGGGATTGGGTAACCGCATGAACCATAAACCGAATGAGCTCAGTGGCGGTCAGCGCCAAAGGGTGGCCATTGCCCGTGCCTTAGTGAATAATCCTGCCATTATTTTGGCCGATGAACCAACCGGAAACTTGGACAGTAAAACCTCGGTTGAAATCATGGGTTTGTTTGAAGAAATTCACAAAAAAGGCAATACTATAATTTTGGTGACCCACGAAGAAGACATTGCCCTACATGCCCACCGCATTGTGCGATTAAAGGACGGATTGGTGGAAAGCGATCAGCCAAACACACACATCACTACCTATCAATCGCGGGTAAATACAATGAAGTAAGATTGATTTTCAATCAATCATTTTTATGCTTTTGTAGTACTTTATTGTTTTATTGAACTTGAAATTTTGCCCATTAACATTGATGGTGACAGTGTCGAACAACCAAATTATAATGGTGGCCGACCCGGTGCCAAAGTCTTTTAAATTTTCTGAACTGATGCAGATGCAATTATTGCCTTTATAAAGAGGAGCATTAAATTCATGTGTCAGCGGCGCATTGTATATTTCTATTGAAATTGAACCGCCATTGCCAGTTACCAAGTTGACGGGGAAATTCCTTGGATTTGATTTACTTATGACATACGGTAATCCCATTATATTAGCCGAGGGCTCAGCTTGATTCCATAAATAATTAAATGAAGGAATGCCATTGGCGCCATCAACATTCCAAAGCAGACCCATATTGTAAAAAGCACCGTTGCCCTTTTCATAATTGTAATAAACATTGTATTGATCTTGATTCACGTCCAAATTAAGGTTATTGATGCTTACAGCGTTTACCGATACAAGGTGGCCATTAGGATAATAATTAGGTGCATTATTAAAGGTGGCATCTACAATGTATAAATGCGAAGTGCTTGTGTCGTTTTGAATAAATTGGTGGTGATAATAACCTAAAAATCCGCTACAGTTTCTATAATCATTCGGAATGGGATCATGATGACTTGAAGAACATTCGCATGCTTCACTTATGTTGCCGGGATTGGCAGATGTATTGTTTTTTTTACATGAGGTGAATGATACAAAAATTAGTAAAATAACTAAGCTAAGACTTTTCATGCTATGGGCTTTTATAAATTTAGTGCAATTTTTCGATTGCGCAAAATGGGATTGGTTTTTTAAAGTTCATCTCACTTGTTATTAATCATGCATTTTTAATATGACTCACATTGCCGACAAAGATTTTGTGTTTGTGTATTTTACAGTTAATTTAGCAAACAATGCGTTTAACAGTACTCTTTCTTTTAATTTCCATCATGCTTCGAGGCCAGCGCGATTCTTGTATTTCGGCGCCTTTGGTATGTATTCATTTTGCCGGGCAAACGCCGTCGGGTGATATGGTAAAACGATTTGGCAATAACATGTTGGTGGGTGCTTCTTTTAAATACAAAACCAATAAAAATTTTGTTTACGGCATTGAGTTTAATTATTTGTACGGCAAAACGGTGAAGGAAGATGTGACGAAACAACTCAAATCACCTGAAGGCAATGTTATTGACAATGCCGGGAATCCTGCTGATTTACGCATCACCGAGCGCGGCGCCCATTTAAATTTGCAATTTGGTAAGTTATTTGCCCTAAACAAACGCAACCGAAATTCGGGATTACTCATTAGTGTTGGTGCCGGTGTATTACAACACAAAATTAATTTATACGATGCTCAGCAACGCATTGCTGCCGTTAAAGGTGATTTAAAATACGGTTACGACCGTTTAAGTTTTGGATTTGCTGTTAGTGAGTTTGTGGGATACATGTTTTTAAGTAAAAACCACTTGGCGAATTTTTATGTTGGCTTTGAAACCATTCAAGCCAAAACCCATAGTTTACGTAAATTAAGTTATGATACCGGATTAAGAGATACACAGCAACGTTTAGATATTTTATCAGGATTAAAATTTGGTTGGGTCTTACCTTTGTACAAGCGTCAGCCCAACGACTATTATTATAATTAATTTGGCGAAACTCTTATATAGCCTCGTGGTTCATTTATATGGATTACTCATTCGTATATCATCTTTGCAAAATAGCAAAGCCAAGGCTTGGGTACGCGGCAGAAAAAATTGGCGCAAAATCCTAAGTGAAAAGTGTAATCAATTAAAAGGAAATGATAAAATT
>JBAXXZ010000409.1:0-2684 GCA_037127575.1 Bacteroidota bacterium
CACTATATCACTTTAATTAAAAAAGTCATTAAAAAAGAACTGGGCGCGGAAGGCCGATTGGAGTATAACATTATCATGGATAATGCTTCCGGTAAAACTGAAACACCAATAACTTTTAAATTACCAAATATTAGCACCAATTTAAAAAACCCTTCGGTATCAATGCCAATTGATGTGAGCAACAGCTCCATTAAAAATCCATTTGTTATTCCGGGTTTAAAGAAAGTACAGGTTGAATCTCAATTGAACCCAAACTATAGTTTTGAAAATTTTGTAGAAGGAGACTGTAATCGTTTGGCTCGCAGTGCAGGTTATGCTGTGGCACAAAAACCGGGCGGCAACGCTTTTAATCCCTTGTTATTATACGGCGGTGTTGGTTTGGGAAAAACCCATTTGGCGCAGGCCATTGGTATTGAAGTAAAAAGGAATTATCCGAATAAAACTGTATTATACGTTCAATCTGAAAAATTCATCACCCAATTCATTGAAGCAGTAAAGAACAACAATCAAAACGATTTTGTACACTTCTATCAAATGATTGATGTATTAATTATTGATGATGTACAATATTTTGCAGGCAAAGAAAAAACACAAGATGTGTTCTTCCATATTTTTAATCACTTGCATCAGTTAGGTAAACAAATTATTCTTACCGCTGATAGAGCACCGGTTGACATCCAAGGTATCGAACAACGTTTGTTGTCTCGTTTCAAATGGGGCTTAAGTGCCGATTTACAATCTCCGGGCTTAGAAACACGTATTGCTATTTTAGACAAAAAAGTTTACAATGAAGGCATTCAATTACCAAAAGAAGTAAATGAATACTTGGCATACAGCATTACTTCTAATGTACGTGAATTAGAAGGTGCTTTGATTTCTTTGTTGGCTCAATCGAGTTTGAACAAAAAAACCATCACCCTCGATTTGGCTAAAACAATGATCGATAAATTCGTGAAAAGTACTGCCAGAGAAGTTTCTATCGACTATATCCAAAAAGTGGTTTGTGATTATTTCGATTTAGCCATCGATACCATGAAGTCGAAAACACGTAAACGCGAAGTGGTACAAGCCCGTCAAATTGCCATGTACTTTGCAAAAAGCATGACCAAATCTTCGCTTGCAACAATTGGAATGCATTGCGGCGGTAAAGATCATGCTACAGTTTTACATGCTTGCAGAACGGTAAACAATTTGATGGATACCGACAAACGCTTCAAAGCATACATCGAAGAGCTTGAAAAGAAAATAAGCATCACTAACTAATACTGCAAAATCCTCGATTCGTTGAGGATTTTTGCTTTTATAAAATCATAAGGTTTGTTCAAACATAAATTTAGCTAATCTGAGTCCTTTCTAATAGCTTTAAACTCAAATGAAAAACATTACAGTTATAGGCAGTGGTACCATGGGTAATGGTATTGCACATGCTTTCGCACAAAATCAGTACCTCGTAAATTTGGTGGACATCAATGAAAATGCTTTACAAAAAGCCATTGCCACAATCACAAAAAACTTAGATCGTCAAGTTCAAAAGGGAAGCATTAGTGAAGAGGTAAAACAAGCCACTTTGAAAAACATTACAACCCACACCGATATTAGTAAAGCTTCCGCGAATGCCGATTTGGTAGTTGAAGCAGCCAGTGAAAACATTGATATTAAACTAAAAATATTTAAACAATTAGATGAAGTTTGTCCGCCGAATACTATTTTGGCTAGCAATACCTCTTCTATTTCAATCACCCAAATAGCAGCTGTCACAAAACGCTCTGATAAGGTAATTGGTATGCATTTCATGAATCCTGTTCCCATCATGAAATTGGTGGAAGTGATTAGAGGTTATAACACCAGCGATGAAGTGTGTCATCTCATCATGGAAACTTCTAAGAAACTAAATAAAATTCCGGTTGAAGTGAACGATTTTCCCGGATTTGTTGCAAATAAAATATTAATGCCAATGATCAATGAAGCCATCATTACCTTAAATGAAGGCGTTGCCGGTGTTGAGGAAATCGATACTGTTATGAAACTCGGCATGGCGCATCCCATGGGACCATTGCAATTAGCCGATTTTATTGGTTTAGATGTTTGCTTAAATATTTTAAGAGTTTTACAAGATGGTTTTGGTAATTCTAAATACGCCCCTTCTCCTCTATTAATTAACATGGTAACAGCAGGTGATTTAGGTGTAAAATCCGGCAAAGGTTTTTATGACTATACAACCGGTAGTAAAGACTTAATTTTAGCTAAACGTTTTAAGAAAAAGAATTAAATACAAACTTAAAACCATTGCATTGGCTGCACCTTATAAAAATATACTTCCCATCGAATTTCCAAGCATACCTAGTGCTGGGGTATATTACTTTAACACAAAAAGTGGGCTAAGGTATGAAGTACGTTTTGGCAGGCTTCAGGATAATATATTACATGCCCATATTGTGTTTGGTGTTGTGAACGATGAATTTGAAGGGGAAGAATATGTTACTACCAACCGGGGTGAAGTTTACCAAGTAATGAATACCATTGTTGAAATCATTAAGAATTACATGCATGAGCATCCCAAAGTAAACATTTACGAATTTAATGCCGTGGGCCGTGAAGGAGAAGATGAAAACGTTGAAAATGCCCGCATGGCTTTATACAGAAGATTTCTCCCTAAAATATTTGAGCAGGGTTGGAAGTTTAAA
>JBAXXZ010000410.1:0-2679 GCA_037127575.1 Bacteroidota bacterium
GCATTATGAGCAGAATGGTTCCTGCTACCGCATTAAGTTCGGCTGTGCCCGACATGATTGATAAAGGGGCTTATATGAGTGTGAATTCATCACTGCAACAAATGGCAGGTGGACTTGCTGCTATTTTTGCAGGCTTGGTGGTATCGCAACCATCAAAAACCGGACCGATTGCAAATTTTAATATATTGGGTTTTGTGATGGTGGGATTAATTTTATGGTGCGTGTATTTAATGAGCAGAGTGAGTAAGATTGTAAAATCGAAACAATCGGGTGACCTTCAACAACCAGAGAAAGTTAAATAATACAAACCTACATTGGCAATAAAAATTATGCCAACATGCTCAGGTTTTTTTTACTTAAAACCTAATGCGTTTTTGTTTTGGCATTATTGATTTTGCCAATGGCGCAACTGACATACGATTTGGCATGCGTGCTGAATTTCTCGAAGCCATGCACGGAATTTTTTTCCGGATAACCCAGCGATTTTAATTTATCTTTTACAATGTTGAGGTCCGAACCTTCTTCGCTTTCAACCAATACCAAATCATGTTCGCTGTCGATTTGCACTTTTTGAACGTCGCTTAGTTTTTGTAATTCTGTGACAATGGTAGCGGCACATCCGCCACATTTTAAATTGTCGATATAAATTTGTGATAGCATAATTGGAAAATTTGCTGGAGCAAAGGTATCGATTAAATAAAAAAGGCTTGTGATTTGTGTCACAAGCCTTGTATGATTAAAAGCAGTATTCTTAGTTTTGCACCAAGGTCCATGCTTCACGTGTACCTAATTCGGTATGGCCGTTCATCTTTAAGTACAAAAAAAGCTCCATGCGGTAAGCCGACAACCATTTAATTGGTGCATTGATAATGGCTGATCCCAAAGGCATTTTTTCTTTGGTAGGTAATGTAGCTTGTTTTAAAAGCAAATCTTCTTCACTGATTAATGCCATGTAAGATTGAATTTCTTCCCATTGTCGATCGATGCGTTCATTAAAATTTTCGATACTTAATGTGCTTCTGTATTCACGAATTTCTGCTCGCACTTCATCGTTGATATCATCCTTCACCAACCAACGCATCATGTATGAACCGATGGTTGACAGGTATTGCATGAGTTCGTAGGTGCTTCGAACTTTTTCATGCGGACGGTATTGTAGGTCTTCTTCTTTAATAAAAGTGCCTAATTGTTTAAGCAGCATTAATTCGCGGCTCATGTTGAGGAGGAGGTGTTCTTTGTACATGTTTTTTTATTCAAATATAAAGGATGAGATGAGGACAATTGATAATAAACGTTATTTCTTTTTTTTACCGATCCCTTAAATCCATTACTGGTTTTTCAAAAAAGCGGTACCAGCAATAAGCGACACAATAAATTAGTAGCCATAGGCCTAAAAATACTGGGAGATTGAATTGTGGGGCTAGTTTTTCTAAATAAGGTTTTAACAGCAGGATGAGGGGCAGGTTAACCAAATACATGGCGTATGAAATTTTGGCGGTAAATCGAAAGGGACGAAATTGAATTTTTTCTGTTGTTAAGGCATTTAGAAATGGCAATAACAAAAGGATAGATAAGGCTTCTAAGCTCCCATAATAAGTTTTGTAAAAATTGGGATGGTAGTTTTCTCCGAAACGAAACAAGTAAATCATTAAACTTAATCCTACAAATAAGGCAGGGTATTTGAATTTGTTCCACACTTTTGAAAAGTACACATTTAAAAAGGCACCTAATAAGCCAAAGGCAATGGTGTCGAGGCGGGCAAGCACCATGCGGCGGAAATACAAATCGTGGTTTTCGTAATGACTTAAACAATTTAGTCGCCATAACAATGGCAAAATCAACACCATCACAACAGACCATAAAAAAGCCCACTTTATGCGGGATTTAAAGACAGCATGCAGTAACAAGAGTAAAAAAGGAAAAAGTAAATAGAACCATTCTTCCACCGCTAAACTCCAAGATTCCCAAAAGAAAAAATCGAAAGGCTTGTAAAAATTTTGAAAGAACGCGAAGTAGGTGAGTGCGTATTTGTTGATGCTGCCATGCAATAAACCGGCACTAACCAGCAAAATGTTGAGTAATAAAAATACGTAATAACTTGGTAAGGTTTTAAACCAGCGGCGTTTTAGAAACTGAAAAATAACAATGATGTTGATACCTTTTTTTGCTTGAATTTGCTGCAAGAGCAAAGTGCCGATTAAAAATCCGCTCAACACAAAAAACAAATCTACACCATCGGGTGTGGGAATAAATGGGAAGCCCGGAAATGAATCTTGTAAAACAAAGGCGGTGTGCGATAAAACAACTATGCCAATGGCAATGCTTCGAAGAAGGTCTAAACCAAAAATAGGCACCTTATGCTTTACAATTGACTGCATTAAATAGACTTAAGCTTGAATCAGAACGGCAATATCGAATTTTTTCATTTTTAAAAAGGCTTGCATCACGCGTGGTCCTTTTTCTTTGTCACCCATTAATTGGCCTAAAATTTTTGGGACCACTTGCCAAGAAACACCAAATTTATCTTTGCACCAACCACACATACTCTCTTTTCCTTCTTTGGTAAAGGCATTCCAGTAATGGTCAATTTCCTCTTGTGTATCGCATTCTATTACAAACGAAACCGATTCGTTAAATATGAAACGATCGCCGCCGTTTAAGCCCATAAATTTAAATCCA
>JBAXXZ010000411.1:0-2678 GCA_037127575.1 Bacteroidota bacterium
GATGTATAATTATATGTTGTAACATAAACTATAGATTTATTGGACTTTAGGTTCATGAAATCTGATGATACGCTTCTAAAAGAAATTGGTGATAGATTTAAGTATTTGAGGTTAAAAAAGGGTTATAGCAGTTATGAAACATTTGCCATTGACAACAATTTATCAAGAATGCAATATTGGCGTATTGAAAAAGGGATAACTAATCTAACAATTAAAAGCCTTAATAATCTGCTTCATATTCATAAAATGAGCATTGAAGATTTTTTCAAAATCAAAGTTGAATAGAGTTATAAATGTTGAAATTAGCTTCTTTAATGTTTTTTGGAATTAAAAAACTTTGCGCCCTCTGCGCCTTTGCGCGAAATCATTTGAAGGCTAAAACTCAAAACTAAATTCCTTATTCGGATTGTTTTGCTTCAAACTCTTTTTATTGGCGTTCACTTCAATTTGAACAATATTCATTTGATCTTTGATGGTTTCGAATAAAATACTGTTCTCAATCAACAGGTTTTTAGGCAAGGGGCATACTTTTGATTCAATATAAATCCAAAAGGCTTCTTCTTCTTTTTCAAATCCTAGGATTTGATAGTGGATTGACTTTGCGTTTATTTTTAATTTAAAATGTTTTAATACATAAGAATCAATCTGTTGCCTTAAAACAATGCTGTCTTTTGGATGTAACAAATCCACTTTTTTATTTTCAACCTTACTCAGCTCCTTTTCAAAATCATTCAGAAAAATCTTCAAACTACCCTGCATCACTTTTTCTCGAGCATCGTATTTTAAATCGGCCACACTCAAATAAATAGGATGTTTAAATGAAAATAGCAGCAAAAGCAAAAAATATGGGATGACTTTCTTAATATTACCTGATTTTATTTGGCGAAGATAAGATAAACAGGGGAAAAATAAAACACATAGAACACATAGAATATCACCCAGCTCTATGTTTGCAATGTGTTTATGTAGTAAAAAAATGAATCACTAAGACAATAAGGACACACAGATAATTAATTTGCTATGTGTTCTATGTGTTAAAAAAAGCAGACAGATGAACGATTTTACCCTTTGGTTGAGTACCGGTTTTGAGCACATTGTGGCATGGAATGCCTACGACCATTTACTCTTTATTTTGTGCATGGTATTCAGTTTTGAACCCCATCAATACAAAAAGTTACTTTTTACCATCACTGCTTTCACTATTGGTCATTCAGTCTCATTGGCTTTAAGCACAATGCGTTACATTCATTTAGCTTCTAATTTGGTTGAATTATTAATTGCCTTAACCATACTATTTTCTGCTAGCATGGCTTTGTGGAATTTAAAGCGCACGGTCATCATCCAATCTAAAATAATTTATAGCACCGTTTTGTTTTTTGGTTTAATACACGGCTTGGGCTTTTCATCCATTTTAAAAGCCATGTTAGGTCACGAAACGAATAGTATCCTCCCTCTGCTTTATTTTAATTTGGGAATTGAGCTCGCTCAAATTTTGATAGTCGGTTGTATTCTCTTATTTTCGGCCACGCTAATTAATTACTTAAAGCTTAACTTTAATCGATTTAAATTTTTCAGTCTATGCATTATACTATTATTCAGTTTAAAAATATCAGCCGATCGTTTTTTGGAATTATTTCCATCCTAAGTCTTGTTGCAACCAAAGCACAAAACATTCAAAACAATCCATTATCTAATCATGGTAACAAATTTGAGCAGTTGGGAACCATTTTGCCAACACCAAACGAACAACGCGCCGCTTCGGGTGCACCGGGCGGAAAATACTGGCAACAAAAAGCAGATTACAATATTGATGTAACCTTGGATGAAAAAAACCTGAGCATCATTGGCACTGAAACCATTACTTATACAAACAATTCTCCCGATAAATTAAGCTATTTGTGGATGCAGTTGGATGAAAACATCCACGACCCAAACAACGAATCGAACTATTTTGACGAGAGTGGCATTCCAAACTCAGGCAACGAAAACGATTTAAAAGGCTTGCAAATAAAACAACGCCTTGAAGGTTTTGGTGTAAAGATTGATTTGGTAGCCGATGAATTTGGCAAGCCTTTAAAATACACCGTTAACAACACCATGATGCGAGTGGACTTAAATAAGTTATTGGATGCCAAAGCTAAGGTGAAATACATTGTGAAATGGCATTATAAAATTCCAAACCGTATGGATTTGGGCGGTCGCGGTGGTTACGAATATTTTCCTGAAGATGGCAATTACCTATTCACTTTAACACAATGGTACCCACGCATGTGTGTGTACAGCGATTTTCACGGGTGGCAAAACAAACAATACACCGGTCGTGGTGAATTTGCTTTAGCTTTTGGAAATTTTAAGGTAAAAATGACAGTGCCTGCCGATCATTTGGTTTGCTCAACCGGCGAATGTCAAAACTACCAGCAAGTGCTAAATTCCGCACAATTTGCACGCTGGCAACAAGCCCAAACAGCCAAGGAGCCATTAGAAATTGGACTTTTAGAAGACGCCAAACAGGCAGAAAAAACTAAATCAACGGCTACAAAAACATGGATTTTTAAAGCAGACAGTGTACGTGATTTTGCTTGGGGCAGTTCGCGTAAATACATTTGGGATGCTATGCCGGTGCAATGCGAAGGGAAACGTGTGATGTGTATGAGTTTTTATGGTAAGGAAGCTTACGG
>JBAXXZ010000412.1:0-2662 GCA_037127575.1 Bacteroidota bacterium
GGGCATTTACATTGAAAATAATTATGTGGACAGCGCTTCTAAAAAAGCTTTGCACTTTAAAACCCAAGCTTCAGCCGCCGTTTCGCGGGGAAAATTTTCACGTCAAGTTTTTTTTGGTATTGAAAGCAACCAAGGTCCTTACCGCTTAAAAGGTGCCAATAACGAAACATTCATCATCATTTTAAGTGGCACCGAAAAAATTTACATCGACGGGAAAATGATGCTGCGTGGGCAAGAGAACGATTACATCATTGATTACAATACGGGTGAAATTACATTTACAGCCAAACAAATCATCACCAAAGACAAACGCATTGTGGCTGAATTTCAGTACGCCGAAAGAAATTACGCACGCTCTTTGTTTTTTGTGGGAGAAGAAATTTCTGGCAAAAAAACAAAAGTGTATTTTAATTTTTTTGATGAACAAGACAATAAAAACAAATCGCTTCAACAAACCTTAACACAATCACAAAAGGATGCCATGTTTGCTGTGGGCGATACCATTAGCAAGGCATATACCAGTGGGGTGGAGAACAATGTGGCGTATAACAACAGCGATGTGTTTTACCAACGAAAAGATTCAATTGTTTACGGCATCAAATACAGTTATTATGCGTACACCAATATACCGGATGCTGCCAAGTTCCGCATTCGTTTTAGCAACGTGGGGCAGGGCAACGGTAATTATGTGCAGGTGTCATCTGCCGCCAATGGCAAGGTGTATCAATGGTTGGCACCTCTTAATGGTATTCCCCAAGGCATTTATGATACCGTAATTCCCTTAATCACACCCAAACTCAACCAAATGCTAACCATTGGCATTACCGAGTCCTTAACAGCAAACAATGTTATTAATATTGAAGGTGTTTATACCAAAAACGACATCAATCAATTTAGCACCTACAACAAGCGCAATGATGAAGGCAGTGGCATTAAAGTGATGAGTAAAAATCAAACTGTGTTGCATGTTGATTCAAACAAAGTGCAAACAAAAATCAATTACAATTTTAATTACGAATTTGTGCAACAACGCTTTAATCAAATTGAGCGTTTTAGAAGCATTGAGTTTGATCGCGACTGGAACCGCCCATTAACAGGCATTTTGGCCAACGACCAACACATCGCCAATGCCGAATTAGGACTTGTAAAAACAAACAAATATGGTTTAACGTATTCAGCAAATTTATTCAGTGAAGGCAACAATTACCAAGGTGTACGCCATGTGGTGCAAAGCATGGTAAACGATCAATATTTTAAATTAAACTATAACGGTTCGTACCTGAATACAAACGACAAATTAAATTTTCAAAGCAGCCGTTTTTACCGGCACAATTCAAGCGTAAGCACCCAAATTACCAATGTAAAATTGGCCTACAGCGATGTGTTTGAGAACAATTTATTTTTAAATACCAAAAGCGATTCTTTATCGTCAAGGGCTTACCAATTTTGGGAGTGGGAAGCCTCAGCCTCTAATCTCGACAGTACAAAAAATAGCATCAAACTTTTTTATCGCGAACGCCGTGATAAATTAAATTACAACAACGAGTTAAAAGACAGCACCCGGGCACAGAACATCGGCATCAAAGCCGGGATTTATAAAATCAAAAACAATCCCATTTCATTGGTGATTACGCACCGTAAATTGGATCTCACCCAAAACATCATCGGTAAAATATTAAAACCCGATAATACCCTTTTGGGTCGATTAGAATACAATCCACGTTATTTTAAAGGATTAATTACAGCAGGCCTTTTTTACGAAACAGGTTATGGCTTAGAAAATAAACGTGAATATTATTATCTGGAAGTCGTGCCTGGGCAAGGCCAGTTTACTTGGCGCGATTACAACAACAATGGCATTAAAGAATTAAATGAATTTGAAGTGGCGCTGTTTAGCGATCAGGCGCGTTACATCCGCATTTATACACCAACCAACCAATACATCAAGGTGCTGCAAAATCAATTTAGTTTTTCGGCCAATGTGAGGCCAACGGCTAAAATGCGTCAATCCAAGAACCGCTTGATGCGTTTTGTGACACGATGGGCATTACAAACAGCCGTAAAATTGGATAATAAAATTACCGAAGACAAAGGCAAGTACAATTACAATCCATTTACGGATGTGAAAGATTCGCTCATTATTGCCAACAATAATAATATTCGACAAAGTGTATTTTTTAATCAATCTTCAGCCTTTTTTAGTGCCGATTATACTTACATCAACAACCAATCGAAACAATTACTCACCAATGGTTTAGAGACCAGATGGCTTGAAACACACGAAATTAAAACAAGGGTAAATGTGCTCAAACAATGGGCCCTTAATGTCAATACAAGCATGGGCCAAAAACAAAACAAGTCGAGATACTTTAGCTCAAGAAACTACCAAATTAAAACTTTGGAATCAGAGCAAAAAATTATTTTCCAACCCAATACAGTTTTTCGCATAAGCGGCATTTATAAATACAGCCAAAAAACCAATCGTACCCAATTGGCTTCGCAAAACGCCTACATCAATACCATTGGCATCGAACTCAAATACAACAAAAGTGAAAAAGGCTCGCTAACGGCGCGTTTCGACATGATTAAAATAAATTTTAACGGCGAGCAAAATTCTTCTGCCGCTTATGAGATGCTTAACGGTTTAAACAAAGGCGACAAC
>JBAXXZ010000413.1:0-2651 GCA_037127575.1 Bacteroidota bacterium
TGGTAATCGCCTTCTTGCACGTGAACGCATTTATCTAAACTGTTTTTTAGAATATTTTGTTTTGCTTTTTCAACTTGAATACCCGAAATGCTAAGCGCCTCAATTTTTAGGCCTGTTTTCTTGGCAAAATAAATGGCCGGACCGCATACGCCACAGCCCGCATCCAAGACTATCTTGTCGGCACTTAGTTGCATGGCCTCAATTTGATGATCAAGCAAAATGGATACATTTTTTGTGCGGAAAGCCTGAATCACATCACCATATATTTTTAAAAAATTATCAGTTTGGGCATCGTAAAATGCGCCAACCTGCTTTGAATTTTCTGTAGCTAACTTGTAACTTTTTTGCTTAGGCCCTTGTTTAAAGTGTTTTCGCCATTTTAAATACAAAAATACAAACGCAGCATTAACTATAATTGAAATGCAAAGTAAGATGATCATTTTTTTATGTTTAAGAAGGAGGTTATTTTACCTTGTAAAAAAGAAAAGAACTTAAGTTCATTTTTTTTATTCGCATTGGCTTTTTTAATTAAAGGTTGAATGTCTAGGCGATTTTGGTTAGGAAATTGAAATGGTTTTGTGGTGTTATATGTGGCGTATTTCGGCCTCTGGTAAATGTCTTTATGGAAATCATCAAAACGAATCAGAAAATCTTCTTCCTGCAAATATTCTTCAACTTCAGTAGGTTTTAATTGGTCCCAATAATAAAATAATAATGGGGCATTGGCCGTTTTAATACCGGCGGTAATTGCAATTCGCGTTTTTTCGAATTGATTGGCTTTTGAAAAATGAATCACAGCTTGATTCAACACAATAATTTCACCTGCACTTGCAGGAACTATTGTTAATAAGGATTTTAATTCGTGTTCATCCCCTTTGTAATTAAACGGAATACTTGGTGCACGGTAACCATCACACCACAAATGGCTGCCCTGTATGATTTCTAAAGTGCCGTTTTTTTCGTTTGTGTCTTGTAAAGGCACCCAAACATTTAAGGCACAGTGCTTGTTTTCATCAACAATGGTCCAATCCTGGTGCATTGGCATTTCACTACGTTCACCATTGCCTTTTGATAGGAAGGCTGAGCCAATAAGATCATAATTCTGAAAAAGAAAATTGAACTTTTTATTTAGTATCGCACTTAGTTCATCACTAATCTTTTTTTTCAAACGGTAATCACTTTCAAAACTGCTTGAATAAAAATTGGATGAAGGCTTTGGGAAGTAATGATTGTATAGGGTTTTGAGTTGCTCAATTTCCGAGTCGTCCAATAAAGTCACCTTGATGTATCCATCTATATCAAATTGCTTTTGCTGCAATTCGTTTTTAAATATGGCGCTTACCTGTTTATTCATTTTACTTGTTCCTTTATTTTGAACTCATTCAAACTTTCTTCAAGCGGTATTGTATTTCGGCAATAATATTTGGTATGGTGTATTTTTCAAAAAAACTTCTTTGATCAATATTTTCAATCAGATTTGTTTCGGCCACCTTTGCTGCGTTGTTGTTAGCATCCGCTTCCTGTGTATGTGTTTGTTTGTTTTTAAAAGCGTCCAACGTTAATATCATGGCTTCCATTTCTTGACTACTTAAAATCGGGCTGTTTTTTTTGAATTGATGCACGCGTTTTAAATTGGAAGGTGATTCTCCTGCATTATACATGGAAGAAAATTTGGCATTGTTGTATTGTGAAAAAAATCCATCTTCTACTTCGTAAACGTTAACGATTTCTTCAGGACCAGGTGACTGATAAAAATGCAATAAAGGCGCTTCTTTTTGTGTGATGCCAATGCCAGCTCCAATTCTGGCTTCATCCGAATGATTGGTAGGTGAGGCGTGTATTGTTCTGTTGTCGAATATAAGCGCTTCGCCGGCACGCATTTCTACTATGTCGATGTATTTAAATAATGTAGTGGCATGACCTGAAAGAACGGTTTGTGTTTCCGGTGAAGGTGATTGTCGGGGATAATGAAATAATTGATTGCTTCCTTTGATTACACCCAAGGCCCCATTTTCTTTTGTAACATCCATTAATGCAACCCAAACTGTTGCAGAGCAAAATTTCTCCTCATCAACAAAAGTCCAATCCTGATGCGGTGGTACAACATTTTGCATGCCGGGCTCCTTAACAACGTAACTGGCAGTAAAAGCTTTAAAGTTTTTTAGAATTAAACTTAACGGCGGAACAAGTGTTTCAAATAATTTATTAAAAACAGCTTCTATGTGCTCGGGTTGAATGTCATCGAGACTCACATGAAAACCATTTTTTTGAATAGCATTACTTTGGTGTTCTATGTAAAACTTTTTTAAATGATCAACAGAGTCGGCGTTTAACAGTGGTAATTTAACATAGCCATTTTGTTCAAACGCTAGTTGATGCTTTTGTTCAATAAACAAGGCTTGGGCTTTTTGTGTTTCAAGTTCGTCGAAGCGCTTTGCTTTTAATTCGGTTAAAAAATCAGCATAACTAAAAACTTTTTCTTGATAAGGCAGTTTGCTGATTAGCGTCAAATCTTTGGGTTTTAACCAAGGATGAAATGCCATGTAAAAGCTTTGTGAGGTTTTAAAAATCTCAATTTCATGGGGATTTTTCTCTTGATTCAAATGATAGTGAATTGTGTCGGCATTATTTGGTACCATGATTAATTGAAT